>CANMGM010000032.1 GCA_947497195.1 Bacteroidota bacterium | reverse complement strand
TGCTTACCCGCCCAATTTCTGATCCTACCATTGATTTTAGTCTGAAGACACGCATCGACCTGGGCGCGATTGACGAATTCGTACCGCTCGATAAAGCCACAAAACTTAGCGGTTTGCTCAACGCCGATGTGAATATGGCCGGACGGCTTGCCCTGCTCGATGCCGGCAAGTATGAGGAATTCGACGCGAAAGGGACCATTCAGTTGAGTAATTTCGACTATGCTGCAGCCGATTTGCCGCAAACGGTAAACATCCGCAATGCTTCGATGGAGATTACGCCGAAGTTCATGAAACTACAGAACCTCAGCCTGAAAACCGGCAAGAGCGACATTACCGCATCGGGCGAAGTGCAGAATTATTTGGCCTATGCCCTGCGGGATGAATTGCTGAAAGGGAATATTCAAATTCAGTCGAATTACCTCGATGTGAACCCGTTCATGAGCACGACCGATACTGCCACGGTTGCCGAAGGACAGCAGGATGTTTCGGGATACATCCGTGTACCGAAGAATCTCGATTTCACGACCACGGCATCCGTTAAACGCCTTATTTACGACAACATGAACATTGCCGATTTAAACGGAACGCTGCAGGTGCGCGACGGGCAAATCGATATTCGCAATCTGGCGTTAAAAACACTGGGCGGAACGATTGACTTTGGTGGATTGTATGATACACGTAACGACAAGGGACCGAAGATCGATTTGCAGCTCGACATGCGCAACCTCGACATTGGTCAATGCTCGAAAACCTTCGCCAGTTTGAAATCGCTTGCTCCGGCGGCAGCTTTCGCAAAAGGCAGCGTCTCCTTGGAAAACTTTCACTTTGCGTGTCAGGCCGATGAAGCCTTCAATCCCGACTTAAAAACCGTAAATGGCGCTGGAACACTGGTGCTTGGAAAGGTAACGTTGAGCGGATTTGAACCGGTGAAGAAAGTGGCCGAGAGTTTAAAGATTGCCGGGATGAATGCCTGGGCGTTTGATGGAGCCAAAGCGAGCTTTACAATTGTAAACGGGGAAGTTATTCTGCAGCCCTTTGATACCAAAATTGGAGGAATGGCATCGACACTTGGCGGGAAAAGCGGATTG
This sequence comes from Bacteroidota bacterium, assembly GCA_947497195.1. Taxonomy (GTDB): domain Bacteria; phylum Bacteroidota; class Bacteroidia; order M30B66; family M30B66; genus CAMCXT01. Next base: position 13,076 of record CANMGM010000032.1, on the reverse strand, counting down.
GACCAATCGATCAATTACCTGATGAATATTGAAATTCCGAGAGCGAAATTTGGAGGTGCTGCCGCGTCGGTTTTAAACACACTTACAGCGAAAGCAGGAGCCGCTGGAATTAAAACAGGGAATAGCGAAACGATTCCGGTAGGTATAAAAATCGGCGGAACGGTTTTGAATCCTAAGATTACCACCGATATTCGCGACCGGGCCGAAAATGCCATGGACGATTTGAAAAAACAGGCCGAAGACCGAGCCCGCGAAGAACTCGAAAAGCGTAAAAAAGAATTGGAAGATCGAGCCAATGCCGAAAAAGATAAATTGAAAAAAGAGGCCGAGGCCAAACTAAAACAGGAACAGGAGCGTTTAAAAAACGAAGCCGATAAAGTAAAACAGGAGGCGGAGCGAAAAGCCAAGGAAGAAGCCGATAAAGCAAAAAAGAAAGCCGAAGAAGAAGCGAAGAAACAACTCAATAAATTGTTCAAAGGGAAATAAGTGCATTTGAGGATTGGATATATAATTGTGTGTTTGCTATTGACCCTTAGCGCTAGTGCTCAGGATAAAGACGAGTTATGTCCTGTATCGGAGAACAAAAAGGCGAAAAAACTTTACGAAAAAGCGCTCGATGTTATAAAGACTGACAAGAACGAAGCGCGCTTGCTGCTAAAAGAGGCAATTGAAATAGAGCCCGATTTTGCGCGCGCTTGCTTGGTTATGGCTGATTTGCTGCATAAGCAGAAAAAGTTCGAAGACGCCGAACCGTATTTGCGGGTTGTTACGCGAGTTTGCCCCGAATTCGAACCCATGGCATTTTTCAGGTTGGGAAGTATCGAATTCGAAGCGAAAAAGTGGAAAGATGCCGCTACAAATTTGCAGAAGTTTGTCGATAGCCGTTCGCGAAAAGATGCCGAAAAAAGCGACGCCCGGGCTATGATTCAGGCATGCCGTTTCTACATCGACGGATACACGCATCCTGTTCCGTTCAATCCAAATCCGCTTGCATCCATATCAACCGATGCCGACGAATACCTACCCATCATTACGCCCGACAACGAAACTGCCTACTTTACGCGAAGCACCTTCATTGAGAATAAATTTACCGGAGGAATTGCCGAAGAAAAAAAGCGGCAGGAACGCTTTATATCGGCTGACAATACCGGCGGAAACTCATTCGCCAAAGGTACTCCCATGCCTGCGCCTTTCAACAGCAATAATAACGAAGGAGGCGCATCGCTTTCGGCCAATAACAAATACATGTTTTTCACCATTTGCAAAGACGAAGGTGGAGACGGACTCAACTGCGATTTATGGTATACCATTCAAAACAACGGGGGCTGGGAACCCATTAAAAATGCAGGTCCGGCGATAAACGGAAAAGATACTTGGGATTCGCAACCGAGCCTTTCGAGCGATGGAAGGACGCTGTATTATGCATCCAATCGTGCAGGTGGGCTGGGCGGAATCGACATCTGGAAGAGCGAGAAAGATGCAAAAGGGAACTGGAAGCAGCCCGAAAATTTGGGTCCTAAAATCAATACATCCGGAAACGAAAAGTCGCCTTTCTTTCACTCCGACGGGCAAACGCTATATTTCTCCTCATCTGGGCATTTGGGATATGGCGGCTACGATATTTACTTATCGAAGTTAAGCAGCGATACCGGCTGGGCAGTACCAAAAAACATTGGCTATCCGATTAACTCCGAAAAAGATGACCTGGGTTTTTTTGTGAGTACTGATGGCAAATACGGCTATTTCGCATCCGATAAACTCAAAGGCAACGGCGGCTGGGATGTGTATTCGTTTGAGCTATACAAAGAGGCCCGTCCTGAGCGTGTATTGTTTGTGTCGGGAGCTTTGAAAGACGAAAACAACAATATAATTGGTGATGCAAAAGTTGAAATCAAGAATGCACGAACCAAAGAAGTAACTGAAGTTGCGGTTGATTCTGCAACAGGCAAGTATGTAGCCGTAGTTGCCTTTAACGATGATCAAATTATCACGGTAAAACAGCCAGGTAAGGCATTTACCTCGCAGTATTTTTCAAAGTCCGACACTAGCATCGGCAAACCCATGAAAATGGATTTGAAAGTGGAATCGGTTGAGGTTGGAAAACCATATCGAATAAATAACATTTACTTCAAAACGAGTTCGGCGCTCATCAATGCCGAAACTGTTACCATCGTTGAAGAACTTACCGAATACCTCAGCGAAAACAAAACCATTAAAATTGCCATTCACGGCCATACCGATAATGTTGGAAATGCTGCCGATAACCTAAAACTTTCGGAAGCCCGTGCTAAAACCGTTTACGATTTATTGATTTTAAACGGAATAAATTCGGAACGCTTAAGTTACCGTGGATTCGGCGCTAGTAAGCCCGTGGCAAGTAATTTAACCGAAAAGGGGAAGGCTCTGAACCGAAGAACCGAATTTGTGGTAACAGGAAAGTAGATTTTAGAATTAATCCTTAAATACTATCAATTCCGGGCAAACTTTACCTTGAAGTAATGCAGCCATTCATAAAAAATACTCAGCGCCAATAAACCAAACAGAACGCAGAGCAAATATGCTATACTGTTGGCATAATACGTCCCTCTGCTACACAAGCGCACAAACAAATACGCCCCGGCAGCCATGGGCAACAATGGCAAAGTGCGGTACCACAGGTAAACTCTTCGCGCCTTTAGCCACGATTTGCGTACGCCTGGATCGATGGTTTTGTTGAGGCGTTTTACAAGAGGTTGGAGCATCTGATGGTAGCCCCAGTAGACAATCGAAAAAAGCGCAATCGGAGGAAACAAAAAAATCAAACCGAGTAAGCCCACAATTGCCATCGTAAAAAAAGAGACAATCATAAAAATGGCCCCCCAAAGCAAACGCAATGAGAGAAGTACCGCATATGCGCCTGAACCAAGTTTTTCTTCGCCGGCATATTTTCGCTCAAAGAGGCGTTCGTACAAATTTCCGATAAATACACCGGGCGCATACTTCCCTTCAACCAATAATTTACGCATAAAGGCATTGACTTGCGACTTTTTTGCAAGGCGCAATAACTGCATGATGTTCTCGAATTCTTTTACCAATGGATGGTTTAAAATCAAGGGTTTAGCCGGTGGCGTATACGTTCGCTCGCGTTTAACCCGGTTAACCGGGCGGCGAACCTGCGGACGCGGATTGTTGATTTCGCTTTCGGGAATTTCGAGTAGAATATCGGCCGCGGCCTTTATGCGCACAAACATGGCCGATGCGTTTTCGCGGGCCACATCGGTAAAGTGCTTATCGGGATGGTACTCCTTCGCCAAATTGCGAAAAGACTTTCGCACGGCATCGTGGGTGATAGGTCTTTGTAAGCGAAGCGTTTCGATGGCCTGATTCGCATTCATAGAAGGAAAACTCTAACGTGGCAGTTTTGTTGTGTCGGCTAAGAACGGCAAAATTAACTTACCTTGCGGCTTCTCATTTGAAGTGCATGAAACTCCATCCTGCCAAAACCATCAAAGAAATTGCTGAATTGTTAAATATCCGGTTCTCGGGTCCCGAAGACCATCTGATTACCGGCATCAACGAAATCCATCAGGTTGAGCCCGGTGATATGTCGTTTGTTGACCATCCGAAATATTACGACAAATGCCTGAACTCAGCAGCCACGACGATTCTTATAAACAAGGAAGTTGATTGTCCACCCGGAAAAGCCCTTCTTTTTAGTGAGGATCCCATTGCAGATTACAATTTTCTTGTGCGCTTTTTCAGACCATTCCAGGCATCGAGCCAGATGATTGCCGAATCGGCTAAAATTGGGCGTTCGAGTGTTATTCAACCCGGCGTTTTTATCGGCAACCATGTTACGATTGGCGAAGACTGCATTATCCACCCCAACGTTACCATTTACGACTATACGGTAATTGGCAACCGCGTTGAGATTCATGCCGGAACGGTAATTGGAGCGGATGCGTTTTACTATAAACGCAGGCCCGAGGGCTACGATAAACTTCGCTCATCAGGTCGTGTGGTAATCGAAGATGATGTGGAAATTGGGGCCGCCTGTACCATCGACAAAGGCGTTAGTGGCGATACCCTTCTGGGGAAAGGGACCAAACTCGACAACCAGATTCATATCGGGCACGATACGGTAATTGGCGCACATTGCCTTTTTGCAGCGCAGGTTGGGATTGCGGGCGTGAGCAAAATTGAAGATGAGGTTATTTTGTGGGGACAGGTTGGTGTTTCGAAAGATTTAACCATCGGGAAAGGTGCTGTTGTATTGGCTCAATCGGGTGTGCCCAAATCGCTTGAAGGTGGTAAAACCTATTTCGGCTCGCCGGTTGGAGAGGCGCGGAGTAAAATGAAAGAAATGGCTTATATAAAACGCATACCCGATATGCTAGAGACCTTGCGCATGAACGAAAACAAGGCCGAATAAGGTGCTCGAGTATTCACATAAAGATCCGGAACAAAGGCAAAAAGACCAGTTGTACGCTTTGTTGCAGGTAACCCGTGCCATTAACAACAATGCTTCGGCGCGCGACCTGTTCAGCATTTACGAGTTTATTCTCAACAAGCAGCTGGGATTTAGCCGCATTGCATACTGTTCGTTCGATGAAATTTGGAAATGGCCTGTACATGTGGATGCCGATTTTGATATTTCGCGCATCAAACCCGAGCGCGACCTGGAAGGATTCGACGATTTAACCATTCTCGAACCGGTGCGCGAAGCCGATATGCTTGAAGCCTTCGATGTGGTAATTCCGGTGAAGCACAAAGGAAAGGCACTGGCCTATTTGCTGCTCGGCCGACTCGACCGGAAAGGCATAAAAACGCAGCACAAAGCCGATCTGGAATTTGTGCAAACCATCAGCAATATTATTTCGGTAGCTATCGAAAATAAGCGCCTTTTCAAAGAAAATGTGCAGCAGGAAATGCTCAAACGCGAATTGGAGATGGCCAAAGAGGTACAATCGATGTTTATTCCATCGAGTTTACCACAGGATGAGCATTTCGATTTTGCTGCCGTATACAAACCGGTTCGTCAAATTGGCGGCGATTATTACGACTTTATTCGCTTAAGCGAACGGGAGGTTATGTTTTGCATGGCCGATGTTTCGGGCAAAGGCGTGGCAGCGGCCTTGCTAATGGCGAACTTTCAAGCATTCCTTCGTGCCCGTGTTTCGGTGAATACCGATCTGCAAAGTCTGGTGAGCGAGTTAAACGACCATGTGGTACAAGCTGCCAAAGGCGAAAAGTTCATTACCCTATTCATCGCCCGGTATACAATCGATAACCAAATGCTTGAGTATGTAAACGCAGGTCATAATCCGCCGGTGCTCTGCTCGGGCAACGAAATTCTGGTGTTGACATCGGGAACAACCGGTCTGGGGATGCTTGAGAAGTTGCACCGTCTCGAAAGCGGATTGATTCGAATCGACCACGGATCTTTACTGGTTTGTTATACCGATGGTTTGGTAGAGCAAGAGAACGAAGGCGGTGTTGACTTTGGGATAGAGCAATTACAGGAATTGTTGCTAGAAAACAAGGACCTTTCGGCTGCGGCCTTTAACGAAATGCTCATTCGCGATTTTACTTCGCACAAGGGCGATCAGCCTTCGCTCGATGATGTATCGCTGTTAACATGTCGGTTTTATTGAAGCGTTGATTCAACCACATTGGTTGTGGCGGATGTTTCACCGTGTTTTTTGTGGTATACATCGAGGGCAACTAGAATCGCGATCATTGACCAGAATGGAGCTGATGCTTTATCCTGATCCAGAAAATTATTCAGAAATCCATGGAGGAAATAAGTGAATAAACCGATCAGCGCTCCCATACTTAAAAAACGAACCTGTCGCGACTTTGAATTTAAATAAACGCGCGAACCTGTTTTGATGGTGAAAATTACAATCAGCAAAAACGAAATCGTTCCGAGTAAGCCTTGTTCTGCCAATGGCCCGAGGTATTCGCTATGCGCATTGCCCAATGTTCCGGCATTTGTGCTCACATAAGTAAGTTCATATGAACGCTGATAGGGCGCATACTGAAAACGATACGTGCCTGGACCAAAACCAACAACCGGCTTTTTGCGAAACATGCGCAAAGCCGAGCTCCAGCGATTGATACGTTCCATGTTTGATGCATCAGACTTGATGTTGGAAACAGACTTTAAGTGCTCGCCCAAATCCTGCGAAGAACTTTGTTTGTTGGCGGCCAGTTTCATTTTGATTTCATCACTGTAGTAACCCAGAATACCGAGAAAGAATACAAACCCAGCCAACACAAGTTTCCAGTTAATGCGAAGGAGATAAATAAGGTACACGAAATAAGCTCCGGCAACACTCAACCAAGCAGCTCGGGTGTATGAAACCACTATCCCTAAAAGAATAATCAGAAAAAACCCGAACGAAATGAACCGGTATTTGGGAGAATAGGATTTATCGAAACTAAATACGAACATCAGCGGCAGCATCATTGCGATAACGGCGCCATAGATGGTATGGTCTTTAAAAAAGGGCTGCATAACCCAGTACAGGGCGTCTTTGTCGATGTTGTAATTGAAAAACTGAATAATTGAATAGCAAATAACCAGGCTCAATGGTATGGTAAAAAGCCAAATCCAGTAAATTATTCTGTCGAACCTTCTGAATATTTGCGTTGCAATAAAATAAAAACTAATTACAAACCAGAGCCTTGCAACAAAATACTTTACTGAAACCAAGGGCATTGTAGACGACAATGAGGTTATAAACATCCAGGAAAGGTGAAATAAAATAGCAAGTGTTACAGGATGTTTCGTAATCTTAATGTCGAATCCGCCTTCGAACATCAATCGAAAAAAGAAAACGAGCATAACACCAAACAGCAAAGGCTCTGTTGGCAAGGTTAAAGCCGCAAACTCGCTGAATTCGATTGTTAATGAAAGTGGAATGAAAAACAGAATAAAAAAAACCAGTTTGTCTAATGCCACAAGCGAGGCAAATACAATTAGAACGACAAGCGGTAAAACAGGCAGAAAATAAAACTCTTTTGCCGTAAAAAAGCTATTCAGTAGAATAAACAAAACAAGACAACCCCAATACCAGTTGTTTGCCTTACCCGTGTTTATTCGGTTAATAAATTGCTGAATCACAACTATAAGGTGCTTTTAACCCTTCTGATATTTTCAAGAATCAGCAACACGATAACAGATAACATTCCGGCCGAAAGTGTTGAAACCAAAACAATAAGCCAACGCACCGGGTAAACCTTTTTCTCGGCAGGCTTCGCAAGATTTACAATAAACTTATGTGGAATTTTATCGGTAGCATCGACCTTTGCTTCTTCATATTTAGTCTTAAGCTGACTCATATTTTTACGATCGTGCTCCATATCTTGCTGAATTGCCATTGCTTTTCCGCCGTATTTCGCCAACACCTGCATCTGTTCCTGTAACGTTTTAACCGCACTTGCATTGTTAGCCAGCAAAGCCTTTCCATACGCCTCACTAAGTCGCTCAACCTGAGAGTTATAATCTAGAACTCCCAAGGCGCGCAGATTATTCAGCGTATCTTCGCGGGCAGAAAGATAGGACTCAAAATCGCGGTATTCTTTTTCAACAATCGCGAGCGCTTTACGAGCTCTCTCATGCTGCATGCGGGTTTTAACAGAATCGAGCAGATTCGAAATTTCATTGGCCATTGTTGCAGCCAGTTGAGGGTCTTCGTCCAAAACATCTATTCGCACTGAAAGATACTCGGTGCGATTGAACGAGATATTTTCTTCAAATCGTTTATTCAGTTTTGTTATAGGATAGGATGCATCCGGGTCTATCCGATAATGCTCCATCAAGTTGAACTTATCAATGATTCGTTCTCTAATCTCGTCAGAATTCAATATCTGAAGCATTTGTTCGACCTGTTCCTCCTCACCAAACTGAAGAATATTTTCCTTTTCAAAGGCACTTTCACTTAAAAGCGATTTCGAAATCGAGCTATTGGTTGTGGGAAACAAAATCACCGACGATTTGTATTTCGGCTTTATAAAAAACGGCGAAGAAAAAATTATTGAAGAAATCGCTGCAATAAGAATTGTATACCCGATTTGTTTGCGTTTGGTCCATAAGAAAAGAACCAATTTGTTTGAATCAAATAATGAATCTCCAGAGTTTTGTTCCATCGTGAGTTGTTAGGGTCGATTAAAATAATTTGCAAATGTATCAATAATTGAATGAACCGGATTCAAACGAAGTTATCCATATTTTAGTATGCGGAAGATGGATTTTACATGCAATAAACCAATGGCAAAAGACGATAATCCTCCGGCAATAAGCAGGAAGAAAGCTCCGTAAATCCAATTGCTAAAGAGTTCGCGGGATAAAAACGCAAGCGAAAAAACCAAACCGATAAATAATGTTAAGCGAATCATCAATCGTTTGTTAAAACGGAATTTAAAGATACGCTGAGCGAGATAGATTTGCAGCAAAGCAGTAATACTCTGCGTACACAAACTTGAATATGCTGCACCTATTGCCTTGAAATGAGGAATTAAGAAGAAGTTGAGCAACAGATTCAGCACCATGCCCGATGAAGCCATGATGTTGAGCTGCAATAGATTTCCGTTTGCCGTTAGGAGTGTTCCGAAGATATAGGTTAATGACGTAGCGATGAAACATCCCATGATAATCGAAAACACGTGTGCCGATTCTGAAATGTGCTCTGCATACAACAAATCCATCAGCTCATAGTTATAAAACAAGGCCGCAACAACCACTACAACCGATGGCGTAATCAAAATCGTGAACGCAAGTTTAACAAGTGCTTCAACAGATTCCTTAAAACGAATCATGCGGGCAAACATGGGTAAGAGCAATCCAGCAAAAAGGAATGAGAACATATTCGCCGAATCCAGCACACGGTATGCGGCTGCATAAATTCCACTTTCGAGTGCACCATCAGGCAACATCCGTTCAAGCATTACCGCATCAACCCGGTTGTAGAACGTCATCAGCAAAACTAAAATTGCAAAAGGGAGGCTCTTCTTGAGAATAAGAACGAAAAACGGGAAATTCCATTTCAGCGCTTTGAATTTCGCCTTGCGCACAACAATGATCAGTGTTATTAGTGTGGTGATGAAATAGGAAAATGTTTGTGTGTAAACAAACGTTTCAATCGTAAACGGCGTGTCGAGTATATTGCCCCACAACAGGATGCCACAGAATAAAATCATGAGGCTACGGTCGAGAACCGAAATAATACTATCGGTTGCAAACAAATGCAAACCCGCAAGATTCGAGCGCAGGTACATAATCATGAACGCAAGAAACTGATTGAAGCCCATGAAAGCGAGTAAATACAAGGCTTTTCCAGAATAACCCAGCATCAATCCCGCCAACATGGTTATAACCATAAACGCAACTCCCAACAATAACTTCAAGCCAAGAATGCTCGAAAAATGCTTTGTGATTAAATGATTGTTTTGGGCTATATTCTTGTTGTTGAAGTTGGTAATTCCAAAATCAAGAATAATATTTAGTAAAAATGAAAAATTGAAAAGCGCGAAATACAGTCCATAATTTTCTGTTCGCACAACCTCCTGAACCTCCCGCTCGATACCGAAAACCCAAAATGGTTTAATCAGCAAATTGAGCGCAAGCAGCAATGCCAGGTTCTTGATGAAGGTTTTTTGCATGCTGTTTATCTTAACCGATCGGCCGACCTTACGAGCTTCTCATCACTTTTAATCGAACGGAAAGCAATAATTATAAACACTATGGATGTAAATGGAAAAACAAAATTCCAACATATACTTCCTGAAGTTACCAGCAAAATCGAAAGAATTATTTCCACCGAAATACCTATCAGAAGCAGTTTGCAAGCCAGCATCTGGCGCTTTCGGTTTTTATATGAAAAAATGGTAAACAACAATAATCCGTTCAAAACCAAAGAAAGAATCGAAAGTGCTATATTGGTTGTAATACTAACTGATGTTGCCCCTGAAGTGTAGATTGGAACTAATAAAAATAAAAAGTTAACAATCAGAGCCCCAAATAAATATAGGGTTTGTATTCGTTGCAACATGGTGAATATTTGACAAATAGGGGCCGCAAAAATACGCAAGCAATCGGGATTAATCTGATTTTTTTGTGGATTTGTTCTTTATAAATATTATTGTCGTATTATTGCGAACGAATTAACGCAATCGACTTAATTCTTCATTTAACCCGGATTTACCGGAACCCCCCAAACGTTTACATGTATACCATTCAGGAGCTAAATGCCAAACTCGTTGGCGAATTGCGCGAAATTGCTGCTTCATTGAAAGTCGCAAAAGCAGAATCCCTTAAAAAAAACGAACTCGTTTATAAAATTCTCGATGAACAGGCTGTTAAGCCCGAACTTACCTCATCGATGAAAAAGAAAAATCCAGCTACAAAGCAGGAAATAGAAGCGGTTAAAATCGCAGTTAGTCCGGCAGAAATGCGCGCCAGAGCATCACGCGAGTTAAACCCACCCGTTGCTCAGGAGAGCAAGATGCCCGAAGCCGCTAAACGTGGCCGTCGCCCTAATCCGACGAATGTTGTGGATAGTAAAATGCCTGAAAAACCAGAACCCGTTCAGCCAATTGAAAGAACCGAAAGGCCATCGCAGGAGGCAAAACCACAAGGCGAACATCAGCGCAGGCGTCGTGAACGTGTTGAAGGTGATAAAACCGAGGAAACATCGATTTCTTCTTCAGATCCGCTTGTTAGACGCGAATCTCAACGCGTTCCTTTTAACCGAACCGATTCCAATCTCTCGAATTATCAACCTTCAGAAGGTTCTGCGCCGGCAATCCCTACTCAGCCGAATCAAGTTGCGGCCCAGCAAGTTCAATCGCAACAACAACAGCAACAAGGTAACCCTACACAGCGTGAGCGCCAAAACTGGCAAAATCCACGCGAGCGCCAACAGAATTTTCAGCGAACGCCGAACCAGCCGAATCGCCCGCATCACGGACAGCAGCAGCAACAGGGAATTGTAGAGCAAATCCCGCAGAATGAAGCATTCAACAACGAAGATTTACTTGTTACCACCGAAGGCGTAATCGAACTGATGCCCGAAGGCTTCGGCTTTTTGCGCTCATCGGATTACAATTATCTGGCCTCGCCCGACGATGTATACGTTTCTCAGTCTCAAATAAAGCATTACGGACTCAAAACCGGCGATACCGTGAACGGCTCGGTTCGTGCTCCGCGTGAAGGAGAAAAATATTTCCCGCTGGTAAAAATTAACCTCATCAATGGTCGCGATCCAGGTTCTGTGCGCGATCGGGTACCTTTCGATTTCCTTACTCCCATGTTCCCTGATGAGAAATTGAAACTCACCGGACACAAACATGGAACTTTGTCGACCCGCGTGATGGATCTTTTCACACCAATTGGCAAAGGACAGCGCGGACTCATCGTGGCTCAACCCAAAACCGGTAAAACGGTATTGCTTAAGGAAGTGGCCAATGCCATCGCCGATAATCATCCGGAAGTGTACCTCATTATTTTATTGGTAGATGAACGTCCCGAAGAAGTAACCGACATGGCCCGCAGCGTGCGCGCTGAAGTGGTTTCATCGACCTTCGACGAACCGGCCGAGCGCCACGTGAAAATTGCCAACATCGTACTCGAAAAGGCCAAGCGAATGGTGGAATGTGGTCACGATGTGGTGATTTTACTCGACTCTATTACACGTCTTGCACGTGCTTATAACACAGTGCAACCCGCTTCCGGAAAAGTACTTTCGGGCGGTGTGGACGCCAACGCCTTGCATAAGCCTAAGCGTTTCTTTGGTGCAGCCCGTAAAATCGAAAACGGTGGATCGCTCACCATTCTCGCCACTGCGCTCATCGATACCGGTTCGAAAATGGATGAAGTAATTTTCGAAGAATTCAAAGGAACCGGTAACATGGAATTGCAGCTCGACCGTAAACTGGCCAACAAGCGTATGTTCCCTGCTATCGATCTGATTGCGTCCTCAACACGCCGCGACGATTTGCTTGTCGACAAGGAAACGCTGCAACGCATGTGGATTTTACGCAATCACCTCAGCGACATGAATCCAGTCGAGGTGATGGAATTCATCCGCAGCCGCATGAACAACACCAGCAGCAACGAGGAGTTCCTCATTACCATGAACAGCTAAGCCATGACACCCGAAACCCGCGGCGCACTTTTCGTTCTGGCCCTTTCGGTAATCTGGAAAACCTTGCTGCTTCTCACCGGCTGGGTCGATGGCATGCTGGGTAAATTTCCATTACTCGCCATTCTCGCTTTTCTGCTCATTGGTATGTTTCGCAGCATGGAGGCCCGCCGTAAATTGTCATATCCCGATGGAATCGCGTTTCTTCCGGCCTTTAAAGCCGGCATGTCGGTAAACGCGCTATTCTCGCTGCTCTACTCGCTGTTCATGTACTTTTACCTTTTTGTGCTCGACACCGGCTTCCGCACTCGATTTGTGAATCAACGTGTGGCCGATATGGTAAGCGACAAAACGGCGCCAGAATCCATCGAGGCCTGGAAACAAAGTACAACCACATTCCCATTCGAAATGATGTGGATGCTCTTTACGTTTGTTGGCGTTTTGGTAATCGGAACGTTCTACGCAGGTATGACGGCGCGGATGATGGCGCGGAAGTATCCAGTATTAAGCTCCCAAGCCAAGAAGTAAAGCCAACTCCTCAAACTTAATTCCGTCAAAATTCCCCGAGGTCATCATCAACAAAGTGGTGTCGTTCCAGCTCATGGCTTGAAGTTTTTGCAGCAATTCCTGCGAATTATCGAACACTCGCACATTGCTTGTTCCGAATGCCGCCAAAACCTGCTCTTTCGTTATCGCCTCCAGCTTTTTGTGCTGCACCGTATGCGGATTGAAATACACAAAAGCCTCATCGGCGCCGGCCATCGAACCTTTATACTCCTCCAAAAATTTCGCATTCAAACTGCTGAAGGTGTGCAGCTCCATGCAGGCAATGAGGCGGTTTTGCGGAAACTGCTCGCGCACCGCTTCGGTCGTAGCCTTTAGCTTCGATGGAGAATGTGCAAAATCCTTGTAAATGCGGGTTCGTTCGTTCTGGAATACGGGCTCTAATCT
>CANMGM010000031.1 GCA_947497195.1 Bacteroidota bacterium | reverse complement strand
TCCTTCATAAGCCATTTGAATAGGTTGAAAGGACGGCATTTGCTTAAACCGGCACTCATAATAGACACTGATCAATTGTCCGCCACCGCGAAACATCGACTTCACATAAAAGTCGGTGGTATAAAAATGCTGCAGTATTTCAATTTCTTCTCCACATTCTTCTAAAAATTCGCGCTTTAAGCCATCTATCAATCCTTCTCCGTGTTCGAGTCCACCACCCGGAAACTTCGTCATGAAGCGGTTCTGACAGAATTCGTCGGTTACCAGCAATTGCCCGAGCTCGTTGCGCACAAGTCCATATACCCGAACATTAAAGTGTTTTGATTCGTTTTCCATACCCTGCCGCAAATTTTTCGTGCTAGTATATGAACACAATACTTCCTTTGTTGTTTCGCAATTGAATTTTACCTTTCGCCTTGTGCGCATTTATCCCGAAGACTCTCTCATCCGTTTTGAATTCGACCGCATCCGTGCGCTGGTCGAAGCGCATTGCCGCAACAGCATGTCGAAAGACCTAGCCCATTCGCTTATTCCGCAACATACGCCCGAGGCTGTGCTCCCCGCATTGCAGCGCACAGCCGAGTTCTTGAATCTCTTGCGCAATGCTTCGTTTTTTCCGCCATCGTCATTCCCAGAAATCAATCAGGAATTGAATTTATTGTCGGTACACGGTGCAACGCTGCTCGAGAAACAGTTTATAGCCGTAAGCGAAGTCTGCGAAACAAGCAATTCAATTGTGCGGTATTTATCAGATAAAAAAGAGGTCCTTCCTGCCATTTCCAATATTTTTGAAACAATCGCGCTGAATAAAGAAATTCCGGAAGCAATATTTTCTATTCTCGATGCATCAGGAGAGGTTAAAACATCCGCTTCGAAAGAGCTGGCGTCTATCCGAAAAAATCTGGCAGAGGCCCGTCGTGAGCTCGACCGTATCTTCCGTGCTCAACTTCAGAAGCTGAAGAAACTCGGCTGGCTGGCCGATACCGAAGAAAGCGTTTATAACGGACGCCGCGTGCTTTCGGTTGTTGCCGAGCAAAAACGCAATGTGCGCGGCTTGATGCAGGGAAATTCAGACACCGGAAAAACAGCATTCATTGAACCAATTGAAACTGTTGATCTGAATAACGAAGTTTACGACCTTCTGCAGCAGGAACGTCGCGAAATTCTGCGCATCTTGAAACAGCTAACGGCCGATATTCGTCCCTATTGCAACGATTTGGCCGCCATGCAAACTGCACTTACCGAACTCGATTTTACCCGTGCGAAAGGCTTGTTTGCTCAGGAAATTGACGCTTCCATGCCCGCTTTTTCGGGGAAGTCAAACATTCGGCTTCTTGAGGCAAGGCATCCGCTGCTATATCTTCAGAATAAAAAGCACCGAAAAGCAGTAATTCCGATGAGTTGCACTCTGGATGGAACAAACCGCCTAGTCGTAATTTCGGGTCCGAACGCCGGAGGAAAATCGATTGCGTTAAAAACGGTTGGACTCCTGCAGCTTATGTGGCAAAGCGGATTGCTGCCATCGGTTTCAGAGAAATCTGAACTTGGTATTTTCCACCGGTTCTTCACCGATATCGGCGACAGCCAGTCAATCGAATATGAATTAAGTACATATAGTTCGCGTTTGGCGAAAATGAAGTACTTCCTGCAGTTTGCCGACCGGCGCACACTTGTATTGATCGATGAATTTGGAACCGGGACGGATCCCGAACTGGGAGGAGCCGTTGCAGAAGCGATTTTGGAGGAACTAAGCAGCATGAAGGCAATGGGTATCATTACCACGCACTATATGAACATTAAGCTGGCTGCAGAACGCCTCGACGGGGTGCAGAATGCCAGCATGTTGTTCGATGACGAAACGCTGATGCCGAAATTCATGCTCTCGTTAGGGCAGCCCGGAAGTTCGTACACGTACATTATTGCCGAAAAGGCAGGGCTTCCGAAAGAGGTTATCGAGCGGGCAAGGGCAAAAACAACGAGCGATAAATTAACGCTAGATGTTTTGTTACAGCAACTGCATCAAAAAGAAGATGCCTTGATGAAACTAGCCGAGGTATTCGATGAGAAGCAACTGAAAGCCGAAGAAAGCCGAAAGAAATACGAGGAGTTGTATGCCCGCTGGAAGCTGAAGATGGAGAAAAAGAGTGCAACAGCCGATGAGGATCAGAAAACCATGGAGCTCGGACGAAAATTCGGGGAATGGATGAAGGAATGGGAGCGAAGTAAAGACAAGAAAGCTGTTTTAGAAAAGGTAACCCGGAAGTTCAACGCAGAAAAAATCAAGAAACTTAGTAAAGCACAGGAGGCAAAAAAAGAGAAGAAACGGCAACAAGAGCTTGAGCGCAAAAAGCTGGTTTTGAAGGTGGGCTCGCGGGTAAAGCTGCTTAAAGGGAAGAATATTGGCGTTGTGGAAGAAATTTCGGGGAATAAGGCAAAGGTGACGTTTGGCAATTTAAAAACCATTGCATCAATCGAAACGCTGGAGGTGATATACGGCCCGGGGGCTGATGATGGCAAATAGCAATTTGAGCGATATACAACGAGGCCTCAAATTCACAGCATAATCCAAAATAAAAAGGCTGCCAATATAGACAGCCTTCCATTACCGCTTTATCCGTAAATTATTCTTTGGCGTTGTAGGCCTGAACAATTTTGTCGAGGTCTTTTACCTCATAATTGTTCTCTTTAATCATCTTAACAATATCTTCATCTCCCTTGAAATAGGCTGCCATTTCTTTTTGGAACTTCTTTTCGGGAACTTCAAAAAAATCGGAAACTTCCTTTTTCTTCAGAAACATTCCCACTTCATACACCATTTTTTGGGGCGTGCTTTCGGGCATTTTAAACCAACATTTGTAAAGACTAAGGTCACCGGTTATAACCCGTTCCATTACAAACGGAGGAATACCTTCATCCAAGGTTACAAATTCATACACTTTATCGGCGGCGCCGAATGAAGTTATTTTATCTATGCCGTAGCGTTTCTTCTGGTTGGTGGCGTCTTTGGCATCCATAAACATGATTTTTTCGAAGCGTTCTCCCGTTTTGGTGTTTTCGAGGCAAACTTTCCCGCGGAGAGTATCTCCTTTTTTTGTGAGGCACCAGCCATCGGTGAACTCAATTCCTTTTTGTGCAATACCGGCAAGTGCCGCAAAACAAAGGGTTAGGCTTAATGCAATGATTTTCATACGTTTGAGATTGATTTAGCGTGAATGAAATGTTTTATCCTGAATTTAAAAAAGCAAATCTAAAAATTATGCCATTACCACGAACCACCTGCACCACCTCCTCCAAAACTTCCTCCTCCGAAGCCTCCAA
This sequence comes from Bacteroidota bacterium, assembly GCA_947497195.1. GTDB lineage: Bacteria > Bacteroidota > Bacteroidia > M30B66 > M30B66 > CAMCXT01. The sequence continues at coordinate 11,175 of CANMGM010000031.1, read as the reverse complement.
ATCCGCCGCCGCCGCTGCTTCCACCGCCCGAATGCCATCCACCGCCACCCATCGGAAATCCACCCCAGCCCGGTCTTCCATACGTACGAAAACCACCGCCACGCTGCCCGCGAGAGGCAAAAATGACAAAAAGCACGATTGCAACCACAACAAATAAGGCCGGAATACCTTTCGATTTTTTCTTTTTCCCAAATCCTTTGAATGTGCCTTTCAAAAGCTGCATCAGGTCGTCGCTGCCCTGATTTAAGCCATCGTAGTAACGTTGCTGTTTAAACGCAGGCAACATATGCTCATTGATGATGCGCTTCGCCAAGCCATCGGTTACAAATTCTTCGACTCCATAACCGGTTGCGATAAAAACTTCTCGCGGGTTATCCATCGATACCAGAATCAAAATACCGTTGTTGCGTTGTTTATTGCCAATGCCCCAGGCTTCGGCCAATTTGGGCGCATAGGAGGATGCGGGTTCGCCATCCAGATTGGAAAGCGATACTATGGTAATTTGTGTGCTCGTACTATCATCGAAGGCCACCAGTTTTTTCTCCAGTAAGCGCTCCTCATCGGCAGACAATATTTCGGCAAAATCGTTAATGAGCCTGGGCGTCGCGGTTTTTTCCGGAAAGGTTTGTGCAAACCCAGCTGTTGCGGCCAGGATAATTGCGGCCAGGATAATCTTCGCCTTAGCCCAGTGAAATAGCATCGCTCAATTCGTTTTGATCCGTCCCACGGTCGTAAGGAAAATACTGCTTCAATTTTTCGCCTGCGTGTTCGATGGCACGTTCAAGTCCTTCTGCATACTGACTCATCGAAAAATGCAATTGCATATCGTGCAGGTTTTCCTCCCAAAAATGTTCGGGCACAACTTTATTTATTCCTTCGTCTCCTAAAATGGCTAGTTTATGATCTTTTATGGCGACGTAAATCAGCACACCATTGCGGGCTGAAGTTTTATTCATCTCGAGCATGAAAAACACTTCGATTGCGCGCTCATAAGAACTGCCCTTGCAATTAGCCTCGAGGTGCACGCGGATTTCTCCCGAAGTGTTCTGTTCGGCACGACCAATTGCATCAACGAGTCGTTGCTCTTCTGCTTTGCTTAAAAAACCAATCACTTGAAATTGACCTCCGGAGCTTTTTCGGATCCTTTCGTAGCCTCGAAATACGCTTTGGGGGCAAAGCCAAACATGCCTGCATATAGGTTTGTAGGGAAGGATGACACTTTGGTATTGTACGATTGAACGACTTCGTTGAATTTCCTTCGTTCGTTTGCAATTCTGTTTTCGGAGCCCGCCAATTCAGACTGAAGCTCAGAAAAATTCTGGTTTGCTTTAAGGTTTGGATAATTCTCGCTAACTACCAACAAGCGCGACAAAGCGCTCGAAAGTCCATCTTGTGCAGCCTGAAAACGTTTGAATCCGGCTTCATCCAGATTGTTGGCGTCTAATTTTACACTGGTAGCTGATGCACGCGCCTGAATAACGGCTTCAAGAGTCGACTTTTCAAAATCGGCAACACCTTTAACGGTGTTTACCAAATTGGGGATTAAATCGGCCCGGCGCTGGTATACGTTCTCGACCTGAGCCCAAGCCGAATTTACCTGTTCGCGTTCTTTTACAAGACCGTTGTAGGAACATCCTCCGATACCAAAGATTACGATGAGGACTAAAAATACGATTCCAATGGTTATTATGCTTCTCATGATTTGTGTAAATGAATTAGCCGGAAAGCAATGATTGTTCCCCGGCTAAAATTAGGCAATTATCGGTCAGGATGTTGCCAAATTCACATTTCGATATGTCATTCTGTCTTAAAGCAAGTCGATGCTGTGTATACGATGAATCGGAATAACGATTCCACCCTTTAGCATAATGGCCGCATCGGTTGTGGCCCAGATAGTGGTTTCGACCATCTTGCTGCCTTCGCGGTCCTCGAAGACAATCTTTACTTTGTTGTGATACAAGTTCGAGAGCATGGTGGCACGTTCGAGCAAGGATTTGCGCTCGCGGGCCATCTCAACCGATTTTAATACTTCTTCGCGTGGAAACAAAACTGCTTTCAGGCTTTCTTTTTCGACAAGTGGAATATTTCTCATGGCTGCAGGATTTTTAATTTTCACCCTGTTACGCGGAGGCCGAAGTCGGGTTTCAAACTACCTTATTAGCGATTATCGAAAATCAGCCGAATCTTCAGGGCTGATTTATCTTCGGATTTCACTTCGAAACGCCTGTCTTTCCTACGGTTTACGACCCAAACGATGTTGTCGTTGGAGCATAACAACCACTGCGCTTTTTTAGCCTGATTGTCGAGTTTCAAATCGTTCCAGAAATCGCTTAGTTTTTTTCGGCCCAACATGCCCGAAGGATAGAAATAATCGCCCTTTCGCCAGGTTCGGAGGTGTAAATCGGCAGGATGAACAGAAGCCGAAATCAGAACCGTATTATCCTTGTTAACAAACTGATTATCTGCGTTTAATTGGATTACTTCGACTTGGATCTCGGGTTTGGGAGTATCTCGAAATGAAAATTCGGGTGTAATCGCCTCATAAACAATTAGATTCATCGACTTTTGACGCACTTCGTAGCCATCGTAATAAAACACCCTTTCCTCGGTCGAAGTAAGGTTTGCACATATTTCGCCGCAAAGCGCAAATGGAATTCCGGTTTCTGCCAAAACCTGATGCAGCAAACGTTCTTTTTCGGGAAATTTCGCGAGCGTGTTTAGATCTACACACCACTGTTTATCAGCTTGTTTTTGAACGATGTTCAGATTATCAATGAGCGAACTGAGCAGGTTTTGTTCCGATTGCAAACGCATGCAAGTTTCGCTCACGATGTGATCGAGCTGCGGCACGCGCTGGCGAACCAAAGGAAGAACATCGTTGCGTAAAAAATTGCGGGTATATTCTGATTTTTTGTTCGATTCATCTTCGCGCCACGCCACCTGATTTTCCTCCGCGTAAACCTGAATCGTATCCCAATCAACATCTAGCAGAGGGCGAATAAGCGATCCTTCGCGCAGTTTCATGCCCGAAAGTCCGTTTGCCCCTGCACCGCGAAAAAGCTGCAGGAAAAAGGTTTCCACCTGATCAGCGCGGTGGTGCGCCAGCAAAAGTTTTTCAATTCCCTGTTCGCTACAAACTCGCTCAAACCAAGTATAGCGAATGTTTCGTGCGGCCTGCTGCAAATTATTTTCTTCCGAGCCCGTCAGTTCCTCCTTCGCATTTAAAATCCGATATCGTACTTCATGCGCTATGCACCAGTCTTTGACCAGGTTGGCATCACAGTCTGAATCCTCGCCCCGCAGTCCATAATTAACATGCAGCACCAAACAGGAATAGCCCAAACGATGAAGGGCATGCAGCAAAACCATCGAATCGCGTCCGCCACTTACCGCCACAGCAAGTGTTTCATGCGTATCGACAATTCCGGCAAGCTGAAGATTATACTTCAGTGCACCTAAAAATGTGTCGGTTCCTTGAGGCATTCGATTAAAGATTCGGCCTTGAGCAGGCATTCATCATATTCGCGGTCGGCATCAGAACGAATGGTGATGGCGCCGCCGGTGCTGAATGACAAATAGCCTGTTCGTGCGTTGTACAAATAACTTCGGATAACCACATTCAGATCAAAATCGCAATTTGCGCTGCAATATCCAATACTTCCCGAATACAATTCGCGCCTAAAGCTTTCGTATTCGTCGGCAAGTTGCATCGCGCTAATTTTCGGAACGCCCGTCATGGACCCCATTGGAAAAACAGTTGGGAGAATCTCGGCAAGTGTTAATGATTCGGGCAATTCGGCTTCGACCGTACTAATCATCTGGAAAACTTTATTGTAAGGATAAACCCCACACAACTCGCTCACCTTTACTGTTCCCGGCAAGGCAAAATGCGACAAATCGTTCCGCATCAAATCGGTAATCATGATGTTTTCGGCGCGTTCTTTTGCATCGTTTTTTAATGCCGATGCGATCTTATTATCTATTTCAGCATCCCCGGTTCTACGAGCCGTTCCTTTGATGGGCTGGGCAACAAGTGTATTGCCCTTTTTTAGTAAAAAACGTTCGGGACTGGAGCAAATAAGCCAGGAATCATTCCAGCGAACCAATGCCGAGAAAGGCGCAGGTGAGCGGCGATTTAAATTGCGGTAAAGCGCGAGTGGATTTAGGCCGGCAACATGTGCCGAAAATCGGATGCAGTAATTGGTTTCGTAAATGTTACCATGGCGTAACTGGTCTTGAATGAAATGGAATTGGCGGTGGTATTCTTCACGCGATGTTTCTGCAATTATCTCCGGAATCGAGTCAGCTTGAAACGAATGATCTTCATTGGAGCTATAATCTGAATCGGTAAAACTCTCAACAAAAAGTTCGGGCGTAAAAGTACCTGCAAGGGGAAAGTCAAAGCGCTTCGGATGCTGGTTTTGAAGCTTTTCGAAACAGTTCTTCAGATCGTAGCTAAATAGCAGCGGACGAATTGAATTATCTGTTTTTAGCAGGTTTGCAAAAGGCTCCCAGTCGCCATTTTCCGGCAATTCATGCGCATGGTTAGCCGCCATCAATACCGATTCGAATCTCCCGAAACGATCGGTGTATCCATTCGAATTCAGATACATCACATACCTGAATTCATCGCATGTTCGCTGTAAATCAATTTGTGACAACTGGACTATTATTTTTCTGAAATTCAAAGGTACACCAAGCATCCGATTTCTTCATCAACACCGCACGTTTAAAAAAGGATGCTAAGCATGATGCATCGGGTTTGAATTTGATGTTAATTTGAGTACACAATATGGCAGTATTTCAATCACTGGGTCATTATTTCCTTTTTGTATGGGTTGTTTTCAGTAAACCACAGCAATGGCGGCGTTTCTGGAAGCAATGGCTCTACGAAGTAAACTCACTTGGCATCAATTCGCTTCCCATAATTGCCATTATTTCGATGTTTATCGGTGCGGCATTAACGATTCAAACAGCTTACAACATCGATTCTCCGTTCATTCCGTTGTATGCAGTTGGCCTGGCAACCCGCGATTCGATCATCTTGGAATTCTCTCCTACAATTATCAGTTTGATTTTAGCCGGAAAAGTTGGGTCGAGCATTGCTTCCGAATTAGGAACCATGCGCGTTACCGAACAGATTGATGCGCTCGAAATTATGGGAGTAAACTCGGGGTCATTTCTGGTTTTACCTAAAATAATCGCAGCCTTGTTCATCAACCCATTTTTGGTAATTATATCCATGTTCATCGGAATTACCGGTGGTTGGATTTTCGGGGTTTTAGCCGGAGTGGTCTCCACCACCGAGTTTGTGTATGGTTTACAGTCCTTTTTTCAACCATTTTACATAACGTATGCATTGATTAAAACGGTAGTATTTGCGTTTTTAATTACGTCGATTTCTTCTTATTTCGGTTATTATGCGCAAGGCGGGGCTCTTGAAGTGGGTTCTTCGAGCACCAAGGCCGTGGTGTATAGCAGTATTTTTGTTTTGGTTCTTAATTACCTATTGACCCAAGTCCTACTCTCGTGATCGACATTCAACACATATCCAAATCGTTCGATGGCCGGGTTATTCTCGACGATATTTCGCTTGTGTTTGAAGAAGGCAAGACCAATCTTGTTATTGGCAGCAGCGGTTCGGGAAAAACGGTGCTGATGAAATGTTTGGTTTCGTTGTATCAGGTAGATCAGGGGCAGATTTTATACGATGGCCGCGATTTTACCGAAAGTTCGGAAGAAGAAAAGCGCGAAATCCGCAAAGATTTCGGGATGGTTTTTCAGGGAGGTGCGCTTTTCGACTCGCAGACTGTAGCCGAGAATGTTGCTTTTCCGCTTGAAATGTTTTCGGTAATGCAGCCAGCCGAAATGCGCGACCGAGTCGATTTTTGTCTGAACCGCGTGAATCTCTCGTCGGCACACGATTTATACCCAAGCCAGATTTCGGGCGGCATGAAGAAACGTGTAGCTATTGCACGAGCTATTGCGCTGAATCCGAAGTATCTGTTTTGCGATGAACCCAATTCGGGACTCGATCCGAAAACATCGATTGTAATCGATAACCTGATTCAGGAGATTACAGAGGAATTCAACATTACCACGGTAATTAATACGCACGACATGAACTCGGTGCTCGAGATTGGTCAGAAAATCATCTACCTCAACAAAGGCAAGAAATGGTGGGAAGGTGATAAAAACAGCATTCTTGAAACCGACAATGCCGAGGTGAACGATTTTGTATATGCCTCCGAGTTGTTTAAACGCATTCGCCGCGCCTCGCATTCATAACGTGAATCCGCAAGACCTTTCAATACACGATTTTTCGTATGAACTACCAACGGAGAAAATCGCCGATTTTCCACTTGCAGAACGCGATCAATCGAAGCTCTTGCATTATTCGGCCGGTAAAATTGTAGACCATCGCTTTCACGAACTACCCGATTTATTGAAGCCAAACGACCTGCTCGTGTTCAACCAAACACGGGTGGTACAGGCCAGATTGCTTTTCAAAAACAGCACGGGTGCGCGCATTGAAGTGTTTTGCCTGGCGCCACTCGGGCAAACCGATATGGTGCAGGCTATGTTGCAAAAAGGCAGTGCCGAGTGGTTGTGCATGGTAGGTAGGGCCAGTAAATGGAAAGAAGATGAGGTTCTGAAAGCCGAACATTCTGAATCGGGCATACAGCTCAAAGTTCGAATGCTGCGAAGGGAAGCCGAAGGATTTAAGCTCCACTTTTCATGGGAACCAAACGCGCATTGTTTTGCTGAAATTCTGGAATATTTCGGAAAAATCCCCTTGCCGCCATATATTAAACGCGAACCGGTGGAGGGCGATTCGGAACGTTACCAAACGGTGTATGCTAGCGAAAATGGATCGGTTGCGGCACCAACGGCCGGATTGCATTTTACCGATGCGGTTTTGGAGTCCTTGCAAACACGCAACATTGAGATAGCGAAGCTTACCCTGCATGTGGGTGCGGGAACATTTAAACCGGTAAAAGCCGAACGCATGGCCGACCATGCGATGCACGAAGAGCGTGTAATCATCGGGCTTGATGTGATTAAACAACTTGCGGCTTGTAAAGGCAGGGTGGTGGCTGTTGGCACCACATCGTTGCGAAGTTTGGAGTCGTTATACTGGACAGCGCTACGCCTAAAAAACAAGCCCGATTCTGATTGGAAAATACAAGTAAGTCAGTGGGAGCCTTATGAATCAGGATATATGCAGGATTCATTTCAGGAATTGATGGCATGGCTGGCCGAGGGCATGCGCGAACGCGGAATACAAGCAATAACGGGAAGTACAGGGCTGCTTATTGCGCCGGGCTATTCGCTGAAGGTTGCAGAAGGGTTGATTACCAATTTTCATCAGCCCAACAGCACGCTTTTGCTACTTGTTGCGGCGGTAATTGGAGATGACTGGGAGATGGTTTATGCCCATGCTCTCGAAAATGGGTACCGTTTTTTAAGTTACGGCGACTCATCGCTGCTGGTGCGAAAATAAAAATCCCCGAAACTATAGAGTCCCGGGGATTTGTGAAGTTTATTAAACGATTTTATTTCGAAACAATAAAGCGTCGCACAGCCGATTTGTCCTTCTCGCCAATTAACTGGTAGAAATAAGCCCCGGCACTTAGATTCTCTGTTGGAAGTGGCGCGTTGTATGAGCCGGTTAAATGATGCCCCAACTCTTTGTTCGCGATGATTCTTCCGTTAACATCGGTAACCTGCAAGGTTAAATCTTGCGACTCCTGAATGGTAAATGAGAACGAACTGCTGAATTCAAAAGGATTAGGGTAGTTCTGATCCAAACCAAGCGGCAAAATCATTTTTTCCTGCGTGGCAGTTGTTGCATCTTCGAACGTAACAGAAAACCACATCTGCCAGTTTTGGATTTTGAAATATCCGGTATCCTGACCAGGCTGAGGAGTATAAAAAATATCTGAAGTATTATAAATACTACTATTCAAAACACCCATCCAACGAAAATAGTTATGCGGAAAGCGCGTCTCAAGTGCTATGTCATTCGGCGCAGCCGGTCCATTCGGATTTGGAACATAACCTGCCAACAATCCCAATGTATCTGACTTATCGCCAATGTAACGAAAATTAAGGCCTACCTTTTGATTTTCCAAAGTCTGATATCCACAAGGAACGCTCAACAGAGCCAATGCGCCGGTTCCTAACCAATTGCCGCCTGGTGAAATAGACACGTTAGTAATTGTTGTATCGGCCCAAACCAAAGGACTTGTTGGCAATATATTGCCCGCGGCATTTAATTCTCGCAACTCGAGAATCACAGAATTGTCTTGACCTGAATTATTCTCATGAGAAAAGAGGGCGTAAATCGTGTCAATTGTAATAACGAGGTTGTCTGGATATGGGAAAATACCGGTGTAGGTATTAATCGGATCATCGTTTACATCAGTATACCCTACAAGATCGGCAATACGAATAGCGGCATAACTAATCGGAACAATATCGGCAGTGTCTGTTGCCGTGTAATCTGAATTGAAGGTCCAGAGAAAATTGGTAACCTCGCCAGCGCCTTGTTCAATTTGATCGCAAACCGGATAGTCTACGTAAAGACTTACGCTTTCACGTTGGTTTGATCCCAAGCGTGCTTTGATTTCCTGAATTTCTTCATTTGAAACTCGATTGCGTTCAGACGGATTTTTAAATGGTGCCTGAAATTGAGCAACAACAGAAATTACCGAAAGGGAAAAAATTGAAGTAAATATTTTTTTCATAGTTATGAGTTTGAGCGCAAGATATAAAAAAATCAACTTAATGCTGAACAATCACTTGCGTGCTTCCAATCAAATTTTTGCAAAATATTACAAGTGAATAAGCGCCTGATTGCAGGCTCTTCATATCGATTTTTATTCGGCATTCATCAATTAATCTATCCGCAACAAATGCTAGTTTCCCATCGGTCGTGTAAAACGCAATCTGAACCTCGCTTCCAATTAACGTTTCAGGAAGAACTATGGTAAGTACATCTGCAGTGGGATTAGGATAAATATCGAGATCCATTCTATCCAACATTGTAATGGCATTGAGCGTGGTATCGATGACCGGAAAGATTGCGAAATCAATGTTCAATCCCCAGTTGTCAATCATCCGGCGCCAGTTCCCGTTCCAGATCTCCCAGCTGTTTCCTGCTCCCAATACACTGTCTTCGGCACTATGCTGAATGGCGCAGGTATCGCCAGGCTCAAGATTTTCGAACGAGAGGCTAATGCCATATGGCTGCCCGGCAAATACCGGCGTGTTGAATGGTAGATAATTCCAACCGTTCTCATATGTGCTGTCTGCCCGCAAAGAATCGAGCGCAAACCAGGCCGAATCGAGCACCTCCTTTGGACCACTAACAAAAGGAACTGTAGCAACTGGACTTACATCAAAACGACGCATCTTCAGCCATACCCTACTATTGGCAGTATTTACTGCATTTTGCTCAATGGTACCCAGCCAAACAAGTGCGCCTAATACCGAGTAATTTGTGTCGGGAATAAATGCTTGAAGTTTTTCTTTGTCGCCATAACCGTTGTTGCCAGAAACATATCCACCATTGGGCGATTGAATGACTGCAGTAGAGTTGAAGTTAAAGAATGTATTGAGGGTGTCGGTTTGTGCGCTTGCACCAAATGCAAATAGCACTGCAAATACAGATAGAAATTTCGTCATCGCTCAAAAATACAAAAACCCCTTGAGCCGGGAAGACTCAAAGGGTTCTTGCGAAAATTAATTACGTTGTTTTAATTAGTGCGCAACTACAACCTTCTGGCTGCTTGTTCCATTAGCAGAACGAACCTGAACAGTGTAGATTCCGTTAGCAAAACCGGCCAAAGAAAGTTCTTCTTTGTAAGCAATTAAGTTTGCTTTGATGTTTTTGTTGAACACCACTTTACCATTCATATCGATAACATCGATTTGAACATTCGATGCTTTTGCAAGATTTAGGTTGATGTTCAATACATCGTTTGCAGGATTTGGAGATACTACTAGTTTATCGCCTCCTTCGATTGCATCGAAACCAATTGTTGGATCAAAATTCAAGGCAATAGCAGGACTGAAATCCCAGCCAATGTACCAGTCAACCGCATTATTGGCACCAAAAGGACCGTAGCAAAGCGTTCCGATATCATCATCACCTGCTGCAACATTGAATGCAAAATTCTTTGTGTCGTCGAAGTTACCCATTGATGCTACATAAATACCCGGATCCATTGCAACTGGAGAAGAAAGGGCAACCGTGTACCAAGCTGGAGTTACGGCATGCGTTGATGTTACAACGAAATTCTCCAATGCTAGCGGAGCAGTTAAATCTGCTGATGCAAACAATTCGATATCAACAGAAACGTTGCCAGTTGCAGCATCTGCTGCGATACGAGCAGGAGAAATTTCAAATGCAGTTAATTCTGTTGCATTGCGGATGAAGAAATTCTGACCAACACGGTATGTATCGTAAGGTGGAGCAACAGTAGCAGCTGCGTTAAGGTCTAACGCTGTTGTTGCAGCAATATCTCCAACAGCCGAGAAGAGATTGTCTGTAACCTCAAAACCATTGCTTCCTGTATTATCAGCCGGATCTTCATCAGTTGCTGAAATTGCAGCTGTTACATCAATCGTGTAATTACCGATTTGATCAGGTACATAATTCGAAATAAGCTCGATAGATGCTGTAGTAAAACCAACAACATTTGTTGCCTGAGTACTTCCTGAATTTACTTCTGTTCCGTTACGCTTGATTGAATAGTTCAATACAACATCCTGATTTACAGACCCGTTGTTTGCTACGACAACGGTAGATTGAACTGTATCAGCCTGCGACAATGGAACTAATCCCATATCGTAATCGGTTGTGATGCTTGCAGCATAAACCTGGTTGATGGTTACGTTGTTTTGGAGTGGCGTTGACAATGTTACATCATCAATCATCCACGAATACGCACAGCCAGCAGCAGCATTTAATGAACTTGGGCTATAAAACTGGAAACGAACTTTAACATTCGCTTGTCCTGCAGCAATTGGAGTAAGATATACTTGAACCAATCCGCTTGGAGAACCATCGCAGTAATCGTTGTTAGTCAATTCTGTGTTCACAGAAAATTTAGTCCAGTTTACTCCGTCATCGTTCGATACAAACACAAAGGTTGAATCGAAATAACG
>CANMGM010000030.1 GCA_947497195.1 Bacteroidota bacterium | reverse complement strand
GTACGTCTCAGAATCTGAAAGTGGATTCGATTCGAAATCGACCAGGATTTGAGCATCAATGTTGATTAAGGTGCCGAGGAAAAATAAAGATCCGAGTAGTGATTTTTTCATGATTTGCTGGTATGTAGATTAAATTGAATTCCAAGTTGAACGGTGCTCATAGGCATAGGGCGCCAGAGCATAATCTGGTATTGCGCATTAAACATATTGTTCCAACGCAGAAATAGATTCATGTGGTATTTGCCCAGTTCGATATCTTTTCCGGCAATGGCATTGAAAAGACTAAATGCCGGAAGCGATTGTTTGTTATCGCTGCTTGTATAGCGCAAACCTGTATGAACAAACTGAATTTCAAGCCGATTACTTCCATGCCGCCATTCGATGCCTCCCGATGCGCTGAAATGAGGCACATAAATGAGTTGCTTTTGGGTGTGCAGTTCAAAGGCATCGCCTGTTTCAACTACTACTGCCGAAACCACTTGCAGCGATGAGCGAAGAGAAAAATGGTGGTTCTTAACATTCAATTTAACATCCGAATTGAAATTCGCGCCGCGGTTGCGCACCTGTTTCACATTTCCGGGCCACCAGAACGAATTACCCGGCACCCATAAAATCCAGTTGTTGATGTTCGACTGAAACACATCAGCACGAACCGAAATGGATGTCGTCCGAACGACTGAATTCCACGCCAGTCCGGCCTCTGCCGAAGTTCCATGCTCGGGCAAAAGATTCGGGTTTCCGCCTGGAATCCAGTATAAGTCGTTCAACGTTGGAATTCGATACACACCGCTGTAATTGGCATTGAGCGTTAAATGTGGGAGAAGTGTTATAGACGAGGACAGAAAGGGAATAAGCGGTGCGTCGTTGCGGCTGGTCCACTCCTTTCGCAATCCGGAGCGTAGTTTCATGCGATTTCCCCAAAAGAGGGCATCCCATTGGGCAAAAGCCGATCGCCTGCTCAGTTCTTTAACATCCTCGCCATATGTTGCCGATTTGGCGTTTTGGATGGTTTGGTTAATCCCGATGCTTATTTTATGATTTCGGGAAATTGGATAGGCGAACTCCGCTTCCTGCAATAAGGTGCGGCCGTTGTACGTGTTGTTTATGGATGCCAGCGAATCTGAATACCGAAGTTGTTCTTCGAACCAAGCGGTGCGCAGTTGAATTTGCAGCGCAGCAATTCGGCCTGTCCAGTTAAGTGTATTGCGCAGCGTTGCATCGGCTTGATGGGCCTTAGACATTGGCACACTCATGATAGGCGGAATATGGCGGTTTGCGCTCTGCCACCAGGATCCGATATGGAGCACACTGTTTTTGCCAGTCTCGACCGACAGCGAAGCCAAAATGCCGGCAGCTTCAAGCTTGGCATTGCGCTGTTCCATCAGCGGGGCCTCAGCATAAGCATGGTTGTGAAACGTGAAATTATTGTCTTCGTTGAGCCGAAAAGCGCCAAGCGAAAAACGGAATTTTTTATGTGGCAGCGCAAAACGAATCGCGGTAAGCCGATGGCCGAAACTTCCATTTTCTTGCAGGAACGAAGCTTCGTTTTGCCGCGAAGGATTTAGAAAAAGTGCACCTCCTGCGGCTCCGCTTCCCCAGCTTGCAGAGGAGGCTCCCTGCTGAAGTGTAAACGAACCGAATAAAAATGCAGGGACCAGACTGATGTCGGTTTGCCCGTTCATACCGTTTTGCAGGTTGCATCCGTTCCAAATGAGTGCTGTGTGGGCTGCTCCGGTTCCACGAACCGAGGGCGTTGCCAGCATTGAGGGGCCGTATTGCTTTATGAAAACTGCTGATTCGCGCTGCAAAATATCGGCAAGCGACAATCCACTTAGGGCAGCATCGTCGGAACCACGCAGTTTCAATTGTAATAAAGCGGGATTGGGTGCATCATCGCGCAGCGCGCACACTTCGAACGCAGCAATGTTTTTTCGGCGAGCAATGGTATCGCCTTGCGCGAAGAGGCATCCGGCAAAGAGCCACATCAACAAAAAAAACGTACCGCACTTGCTTTTCAAAGCTGCTTCTCATTTATTTCTCCGGATAGAAAGGCAGAAGCAGCAACACAACGTACCATAAGGCACGAAGATGCATCTGAATTCTGCTCGCTGTCTTTTTTCCCGAAGACGGTGAACATTTGCGGCATCGCGGCAGGTCTTCTGACTCGCCTCAGGATCGACGCCTTCCCGGTTGCCCAGTGGCAGAATGTCGTCCCTTTTAGAGGCTTACAGCAGCGGGTACTGTTCCTGATTTTCACAGGATTCCCTTTTCATCCCGCAAAAGCGGGAACCGAAATACCGATGCAAATATAAACCGAATTGAGGCTACATTGTTTATTCCTGAAAATTTCATGAATTTAATTTTTCGCTGCATTTAAAACCTGATTTGCATTAATTTGCGCCTCTGTTTTACACCCCATTATGAAAAATGTTTCTTCCTTAAGCCTGCTTGCTTTTTTGGTTTCATTTACAGCATCAGCACAATACAAACTGATTGAGAAAGTTGAAAAGAAGGGCGATGAAATCGTGATTCCTTATGAGCGTTACCAGCTCGATAACGGACTTACGGTAATTGTTCATACCGATAAATCGGATCCGGTGGTGCATGTGGATGTTACCTATCACGTAGGTTCGGCGCGCGAAGAAACGGGGCGTTCGGGATTTGCACACTTCTTTGAACACATGATGTTTCAGGGATCGGACCATGTGGCCGACGAAGAACATTTTAAAATCGTAACCGAGTCGGGCGGAACCTTAAACGGAACCACCAACCTCGACCGCACGAATTATTTCGAAACGGTTCCGTCGAACCAACTCGAAACAGCACTTTGGCTCGAAGCCGATCGTATGGGCTTTTTGCTTGATGCCGTTACGCAGCAAAAATTTGAAGTGCAGCGCGCAACCGTTAAAAACGAGCGTGGGCAGAATTACGACAATCGTCCGTATGGATTGGTGAACGAAAAAACCATCGAAGCGCTTTATCCTGCGGGCCATCCGTATTCATGGCCAACAATTGGTTATCTGGTTGATTTAGATCGCGTGGGTGTAGAAGATTTAAAGCGCTTTTTTCTACGTTGGTATGGACCCAACAATGGCGTATTAACTGTTGCTGGCGATGTGGATGTAGCGCAAGTATTGAATCTTGCGGTGAAGTATTTTGGTTCCATTCCGCGTGGACCGGAAGTGGTTGCCGCACCTAAAATGCCTGCAAAGTTGGATGCCGACCGCTATATTTCGTATGAAGACAATATCCGTTTTCCGATGATTCAGATGACATTTCCAGCGGTTCCGGCAGGGCATCCCGATGAAATGCCACTCGATCTTTTGGCCGAAGTTATCGGGGGCGACAATACCTCTATTCTATATCAGGATTTAATTAAAACCAATCTTGCTAATCAGGCCTATGCTTACAATCCATGTTCGGAGCTTGCCGGAACATTCACAGTAAACATACAGGCCACGCAGGATAAAAACCTTGCCGAGATGGAGAAGGCCATCCGCGAAGCATTTATGAAATTCGAAAAGCGCGGCGTAACGAACGAAGATTTGGTAAAATTTAAAAACACGCGCGAATCGCAAACCATACGAGATTTGGAAAGTGTTTCGGGTAAAGCTTCCGATTTGGCATCAAATTTCACATTTTACGGCAATCCGAACCGCATTGGTTTAACCTTGGAAATGGCCCGTAAAGTAAGTGCCGCCGATGTGATGCGCGTTTACAATCAATACGTTAAAGGAAAGGCATCGGTTATTTTAAGCGTATACCCGAAAGGCAAGCCCGAACTGGCGGCTCGTGCCGACAATTACACTCCGAAGAAATCGTGGGAGATTGGCGGAGCAGAAAGCGATCAGTATAAAAACCTCAAATACAATAAGGCAAAAGACAACTTCGACCGCAGCAAACGCCCAGGCGCAGGACCAAACCCACAGGTTAAAGTTCCGAATTTCTGGAAAGAGAATTTCACCAATGGCATGAGCTTGATTGGTGCAGAAGATTTCGATTTGCCGGTGTTTGATTTTGTGATTTCGTTTCCGGGCGGGCAGCTCACCGAAAATCAGTCGAAAGCGGGATTGTCGAGTTTATTGGCTTCGATGCTAAACGAGAGCACCACCGGCTACACCTCAGAAGCCATGACTGAAGCACTTGGCAAATTGGGTTCTGAAATCTCCGTTTATTCTGACCGCGAAAACATCTCATATTACGTTTCGGGATTAACCAAGAACATGGATGCCACCTTAAAACTTTTGGAGGAACGTTTGTTCCGTCCTAAGTTCGATGCCGACGAATTTACCACCGCCAAAACCCAGCAGCTGGCCGGCATAGCCAACCGTGCTACCCGTGCAACCGCTATTGCCGAAATTGTGTACGGAAAATTGTTATATGGCAAACACAACATGGGCATTCCACAAAGCGGCATGGCCAAAACGGTTGAAGGCATAACCATCGACGATTTGAAAACACATTTTGCAACGTACATTCAGCCAGGTAAAGCGCGATTGGTGTATGTTGGCTCGGTTAAACAACCGGAATTATTGCAGAAGATTGGATTCTTGAAAGCATGGACCGACAAGGTTGCCTATCCTACATTGCCGCTTGCGGAGTTACCATCGGTTGACAAAACCCGTATTTATTTTGTGAACAAAGACAAAGCGCCGCAATCTGAAATTCGTATTGGATACCTGGCGCTTCCGTATGATGCCGATGGCGAATTTTATCGGGCCAATGTGATGAATTACAATCTGGGCGGGAATTTCAACAGCCGCATCAACCTTACCCTTCGTGAAAAAAGAGGCTTTACTTATGGTGCACGCAGTTCGTTCTCGGGCAATTTTATGCAGGGGCCATTTACCGCTTCGGCAGGCGTAAAGGCTGAAAAAACAGATAGCTCGCTGATGGATTTCTTCAACGAAATGAAGCTTTTCCGCGACAACGGCATCACGAACGACGAGTTGAGCTTTATGAAATCATCGTTAGGTCAGCGCGATGCCTTGAAGTACGAAACGCACTATCAGAAGCTATCGTTCTTACGCGACATCTTGGTGTACAACCTCAGCAGCGATTTTACACAGCGTCAATCGGGCATTTTGCAAAGCATGACGGTGGATCAGATCAATGCATTAGCAAAAAAACACTTGCCGCTCGAAAAACTGATTGTTGTTGTTGTGGGCGATAAGGCAACGAATCTTGAAAAGGTTAAGGCCTTGGGTTATGAAGTTGTGGAGCTGGACGCGGAAGGGAATTCGGTGAATTGAGGCTTTCTCAACGCCTGTATTTTGAACCATGTGGGAAGAGCAATTAACGCATTCGAAATGATGCATGAAGAATTGTTTTCTCCAATGTTAACCTAAGTCGGTATTTTACCTCGTTTTACCCGCGGAATCGCTACCGTAAACAAACAGCCTTTGTGGATACCCGACTTTAACTCGATGCTTCCGTGAAGCAATTGTACAAGAGATTTCACAGTACTTAATCCAATACCGGATCCTTTGTTCCCAAATCGGTCTGTTTTACCAAGCGTCTGAAACATTTCGAAGATGCGCACTTGATGCTCAGGCGAAACACCCGGACCATTGTCCTTGACTTCAATTTTCCACTCGTTGAGCGTTTGTTTAATTCGGATTTGAATCTTAGGGTTTGGTGAAACCCCATATTTAACTGCGTTATTCAATAAGTTAATTAGAATTTGGATCAAAATTACCCGATCGGAGTATACCTCTGTTATTGTTGTTTCGCTCGTAAAGGCTATATCGGCGGGAACAGCACTCAGTTCGGCCACATCGCGAAGCAATAGGCGTGCATTGATCCATTCCAAATTTACTTCATAGTTTGTGCTTAAGGTATGCTTCAGAATACCTTCTACCAATCCAATGGTTTTATTCGCTCTTTCCTGAATTTGATTCAGATAATCCGAAACTTCATCACTCAATTCATTTCCAGCCTCTTCTAAGGTATAGGTGGCCAATGCCGCAATTCCGCGCAATGGCGCTTTTATATCATGCGAAACCAGATGTGCGAAGCGTTCTGCTTCATAAAACTGTTTTTCGAGTCTCAATTTTAACTCTTCCATTTCAATCAACTGCTTACGCAACTGAAACTGCACCATCACCTGCGATGCCAGGTCGGAGAGCGCTTTTAACTGAAACTCGTCCAAATGCCGCGGAACACTGTCGATTATGCATAAAGTGCCCAGCGGAAATCCTTCGTTGGTAACAAGCGGAGCACCGGCATAAAACCGAATGTGCGGATCGCCTTGAACAAGTGGATTGTTTGCAAAACGCTCATCTTTCAACGAATCCTCAACAATCATGATTTCTTTGGGATTGTTGATGGCATGTGCGCAAAACGCCTGCTCTCGAGGCGTTTCAGAAACACCGAGTCCTTTGTTCGATTTAAACCACTGCCTGTCTTTGTCAATTAAGGAAACCAATGAGATTGGTGTATTGCAAATAAACGCTGCAATGGATGTAATGGAATCAAAACTGCTTTCGGGCAATGTGTCTAAAATTTTATACGACTGAAGCGCTTCGAGGCGTTCTTTTTCGTTTTCTGGTATACCCGGTTTTATCATACAATCCAATCGCTAACTGAGTATATACGCCTAAAATTAATCATAGTTTCCCGGCAACAACACATGTTTTTTTGAGTTTTACAATGCTTCCATCCAAATGGAATGCTTCCAGTATAACAATGTAAATCCCGATATCAGCTTTTAATCCCGATTCGGTTAACCCATTCCAGCCAATAGCTCCACTACTTCCAAAATAGGCCGTTTTTGCAAGCTGTTTTACCAAACGCCCTTTCACATCATACACACGAATGTCGCCTGTAAATCCAGGTTTCGAGAATGAATAATTGAGTGTTGTTACATCATCAAAGCCATCGTTATCGGGCGAAAAAGCCTCGGGCTCAATAACCAGATCGCCTTCCTGCGCCTCACTTAGCTCGGTAAATTGCGAATTTCGGTAGCCGGGCGTAGCAAATCCAACAGTGGACGCCGCAGAATTCCAATTGCTGAGATCCAAGGCCGGACGATCAAAATTGATGCGCTCCAGACTCACGCCGTCGGTCGAATTTAGCAAGGTGTAATGCATATCGATGGTGTAAATCATACGATCAACGAAATTTGTATCGTTCTGCTTAGAAAGCACCACAATGCCATCGTCGTTATTGAAGGACGGAAAATCATCCATCTCGAAAAAGGCCTTATCGTTTTCGACTTGGTATTGCGCCTTCACGGCTTCAACGTCTTCACTCAAAACCATATACGTTCCTGGAAATAGTAGAAATCCGTCGGGAGCTATTTGCGTTAAACCTTCCAATTCTTGCAAAACCGTATCCTGATTGCTGATGTAAAGCTCGCTCAAATCTAGAATCTTAGCGGAGCGGTTGAAAATCTCTACAAAATCAACGCCCTCATCTTTGGGGTTCGATAACACTTCGTTGATAACAATATCGCCCGGAACAATTTCTTCGGGAATGGCGAACTGTGCCGTAATGTCGGCATTGATGCTGTTGCCCGAACAGTCGCTTAGCGGTGTGCTGGCGGTAAGTGTATAAATTACGCCCTCCAGAAGTGGCGCAATTAAACCAAGTTTTACGGAGGTATAATTGGGCGGATAGGTAATTACTGCCGTCGGGTTTCCGATGCCGTTATCGATTAGATAAGCGGCACTGTTTGTCGAAGAAGCGGCAGGAATAGATTCTGAGAAAAACACCCGAATTGTATCCGGACTAAGAACTACAACGCGCTCAATTTGCGGCAAGGTCTCATCGGGGAGGTTTTGAAAAATGGAATTCCGCCTTCCGGGTGTGGCCCCGCTCGGATGATTCGACGCAGTCCAATTGCTGGCGCCCTCGCAGGGTTTGAGTGGTGAAATTTGTTCCAGCGACCAACCGCCTTCGTATTTAATCGCATCGTTGTACCATTGGTCTGAATAGGTAACTGATGAAATGAGCAAGGTGTCGGGATTAAGCAGGCTGATACTTGCGCCGGTATTTGTAAGTGCCGGGAAGCTCTCTACCTCGGCAACGGCAGCGCTTGCATACAATTCCTCGAAGCCCGTTAGATTGGTCAATACCAAAAAACTATCGGGCAAAATTTTCGCTGCTGTCGTTATCTGCCGAAGGGTCGAATTTACCTTTATGAACCAGTTTTGCAGGTTAATCGGGTAGGGTGTGCGGTTGTATAATTCGAACCACTCCACATCGGGCTGTAATATAACCGGACTGGGATCGGCCATGATTTCGTTTATCACAATGTCATACGGTTGAGGCCTGTAATAAAGAAAATTTAGTTCGGTCGGAACCATGCTATTGCCTGCTAAATCGCTAACGTTCGAGATTGAGAGCGTGTAGGTTTGTCCGGAAACGAATGTGTCGGCAAACTGCAGATTAACGCGCTGAAAAAGACTGGCGTTACGAATCGCTGTAGCCGGCTGGTTCAGTCCACCATTTGCGGTATAATTCAATTCTTCTTCGGCTGTAGTTTGTTCTACAATCTCCGAAAAAACAACTTCAAGTTCCTGTTGCCCGAGAACATTCACCTGCAGCACTGTTGGCGCTTGGGTATCTATCACAATATCGCCCACCGAAATGTTATCCATGAAATACTTCTGGCGATTCGAATTTGAATAACGCACGATAATTCCGAAATAGGCCGAAGTGGAATACGTTACATCGTTCGCCGTACCCACTAAATTGTAAAGCAAGCCACTTCCTTCATAATCGGCATACAAGCTCCAAAGGCCGTTTACATCGCGTGTTACCTTGATTTTTGTAGGATTGGTTGAGGAGCTATTGATGGAACCTGTAACGCCTGTAACGACATACGTTTCGACTCCGATCCCGTCTTTCCGAAACAAAGCCACTTCGTCTGGAGTACCACCAATGCGCACAAAATAGCCTTGGTTATCGCCGCTGAGTATTTCGTTGTTGGAGGTTAAAAACACATCCATGCGGTTGTTAGACGATGTGGAAACTTTGGGATTCACAAAAAACTCCCATTGCGCATTAACCAAAGCGGTCGACGGCGTAGCGATGTAAATTTCGCGGTTGGTGTTGCTGGTCGTGTCTCCGTTACTTTGCAGCATGAAGGAGGCATCCACCAAAAACTCATCAACATCGCCTGTCCAGGTTGGATTCTGATTGAGTTCTCCATCCGAAAAATTCTCTACCAGCTGGGCACGTAACGGCAAGTTTAAAACGCACAGCAAGATGAAAGTAAAAAATTTAAAATTGGTGGCCATGGAATGCAGTGATGGGTAAATTTGCATTGCAAAATAATTGATTTCACTTTATTTCAATCATAAATCTTTATGAAAATAGCTGTAGTTGGAGCAACCGGATTAGTTGGCTCAAAAATGCTGCAAGTGCTTGCTGAGCGAAATTTTCCGGTTGAGCAGCTAGTGCTCGTTGCTTCCGAAAAATCAATCGGGCAGGAAATAGCCTATGGTTCGCAGAAATTCATCATCTGTTCGCACGAAGACGCCATCAAACAAAAGCCTGAGATCGCCTTGTTTTCGGCCGGGGGAGCCACCTCACTGGAGTGGGCGCCACGCTATGCAGCTGCCGGAATTCGCGTAATCGATAACTCGTCGGCCTGGCGCATGGATGTGGACAAAAAGCTTATCGTTCCCGAGGTAAACGGACATCTGCTTGGGCAGAACGATTGGATTATCGCCAACCCAAACTGCTCTACGATTCAAATGGTGCTGGCCTTAAAACCTTTGCACGATGCATACCGTGTAAAACGCATTGTTGTTTCGACCTACCAAAGCGTAACCGGAACGGGCGTAAAAGCCGTACAGCAACTTATGAACGAACGTGCCGGAAAGGATGGCGAACGTGTTTATCCGTACCAAATAGACTTGAATGTAATTCCGCAGGTGGATGTGTTTACCGATAACGGCTACACCAAGGAAGAAATGAAGATGGTGAACGAAACCCGCAAAATTTTGGGCGACGCAAGCATCGGTATTACGGCCACCACGGTGCGCATTCCGGTAATCGGCGGGCATTCGGAGTCGGTAAATGTGGAGTTTTACGAAGATTTTACGATGGAAGAAGTGCAGCAAAAACTGCAGGCCATGCCGGGCATTGTGGTGATGGATCATCCTGAACAACGGATCTATCCCATGCCAATAAACGCACATGAAAAAGACGAAGTATTTGTGGGGCGTTTGCGCCGCGACGAGAGCAATCCGAAAACGCTCAACATGTGGATCGTAGCCGATAACCTGCGCAAAGGCGCAGCAACGAATGCGGTGCAGATTGCCGAGCGGTATGTGTAGGGTTTAGTATCTAAAAACAAAAACCGGAATCTCTCGTGTGAGAAATCCCGGTTCCCCGGATTGAAATTAGGGGCTATTGCAACACGATTTACTTCACCGCCAGGATGTTTTGTTCCAGTGGCCCGGTGTATATCGATCTGTTTAGGGTTTCTGGGCTGAATTTTACTAAGATTTCGCGGCGGTGCCACTTATTGGGAGCAAACATCTTATCTTCAATCCACGCTTTAATGTTACGGATGAAAGATGAGCACCAAAGGCAAGCAAATTCCGTATTCCACCTAACAAATCAAATTAGTTAAAAAATTCTAAGAGCAACTCTTCTATGGATTCCGGGGTAAAACCGAAAATCGTGTACTTTTGCAGCCGAAATTCCGCTCCCATTATGCTGCAAGTTCCTCACATCAAAGAAAACACCGAAAAAGTAATCGAAGGCCTAGCCAAACGCAATAAGCTCGATGCACGCGAGCGCGTTTCGAACATCTTAACGCTCGACGAAGAGCGCAAGAAAATTCAGGCCGAACTCGACGCAATGTTAGGACGAGCGAATCAAATTGCACGCGAAATCGGCGATTTGTTCAAAAGCGGACGTGCAGCCGAAGCCAACGACTTAAAAGCCGAAACGGCCGATATCAAGGAACGCTCAAAGGGCTTGGAGCAGCAACTCGACGAGAAGGAAGAAGCCATTCGTCAAATTCTCTATACCATTCCCAATGTCCCCAACGAGCGCATTCCGTTCGGTGCCGGTCCGCAGGACAATGTGATAGCCGAGCAGCACGGTGATATTCCCAAACTGCACGAGGGCGCCATGCCGCACTGGGATTTGGCCAAGAAATACGACATCATCGATTTTGAATTGGGTGTTAAAGTAACGGGCGCGGGATTTCCCTTCTACAAGGGCAAAGGCGCGAAACTGCAGCGTGCGCTTATCAATTTCTTCCTCGAACGCGCCACACAGGCGGACTATACCGAATACCAGGCGCCGCTGATGGTAAATGCCGATTCGGGTTTCGGTACCGGACAATTGCCCGATAAAGAAGGGCAGATGTACTACATGCCGGCCGATGAATATTACATGATCCCTACGGCCGAAGTGCCGATTACCAATATTTTCCGCGATGTGATATTACGTTCGGAAGAATTGCCGATTAAAGCTTGCGGCTACACACCGTGTTTTCGTCGTGAGGCAGGGTCGTATGGCAAGGATGTACGTGGGTTGAATCGCTTACACCAGTTCGACAAAGTGGAAATTGTGCAAATTGCTCATCCCGATAAATCGTACGAAATTCTGGAGCAAATGCGCAATCATGTAACAGGCCTATTGAAGGATCTCGAACTGCCCTTCCGTGTATTGCAGTTGTGTGGCGGCGATATGGGCTTTGCCTCGGCCTACACCTACGACATGGAAGTATTTTCGGCGGCTCAGGAGAAATGGCTGGAAGTGAGCTCAACCTCCAATTTTGAGTCGTTCCAGAGTAACCGATTGAAACTGCGTTTTCGCGAAGGCGATCAGAAACCGCGTTTGGCGCATACCTTAAACGGATCGGCATTGGCCTTGCCACGTATCGTAGCATCGCTGCTCGAGAATCACCAAACGCCCGAGGGCATTCGCATTCCGAAAGTGCTGGTGCCGTATTGCGGGTTTGAGATGATTGATTAGGTCCCGTCCCTTAGGCTGGGGATGCAAAACGCAAAGCACCTAAAAGCTTCATGTGGCAAGCATGACTTTACCATAGCTTTGCCCTTCCGCCTTAAACCGGCTACAATGGGGTTTAGTCAAGCAAAAATTCTACTCTTGCGGTAGATTATATTGGATAATGTTCCAAACCAAATATTCATCTACCCTGAAATATTCATGCACAACAATGTTTCTAAATCCGGCAACACTATGCCAAGGTATCTCGGGGTGGCTCTCAGTGAATTGCGGCGATAAATGAACACAGGCCTCGCCCACAATTTCCAATTGCCTCAATGTAGCATCATACCGCATGTTTTCTTCCTTCCAGGATTCTTTTGAAAA
Source organism: Bacteroidota bacterium (assembly GCA_947497195.1). Classification (GTDB taxonomy): domain Bacteria; phylum Bacteroidota; class Bacteroidia; order M30B66; family M30B66; genus CAMCXT01. The sequence goes on along the minus strand of CANMGM010000030.1, from coordinate 2,309 downwards.
TCCATGTGTATACGCTTCGATAGCCTTAATAGCGGTGAGAATATGCTTAAGCCGCTCCTTGTCTTTTGGCGAAACGTTCATAAATCAATTGCTTCTCGGCTTCGATGTGCGGACCAATAAAAGGAGACATGCCACGCGCTGAAATAAGATCAACTTTCTTTCCCAATGCTTCCTGCAATTCATGCTGCATAGTAATAAACTCCCAACCGATTTTTGAATCGTAATCAAGTTCAACCAAAATATCGATATCGCTATCGGTATTTGTTTCTCCTCTAGAATATGAACCAAAAATCCAGGCACGCATTACAGCCCGGGTTTTGAAGAATTTCTGAATGAGATGAACTTGATATGGATTTAATGCCATCATGTTGAGCAAATGTAAATATACCATTCGGAAATTCCTATCGAAGAGCGTTTTGCTTAATTACAGAATGAAGCCTTTTGGGCTACGTTACCGTTATAGGCTGAATCCCGAGGCGCATCTGGTATATATCCATCATCATGGTTCTTGATTACATGCCCTCATCGGGTTTCTATTGAATTGTAAATCGGATATGCCTACCCAAGCCTATTTCAAATATTTTGAACAGCGTCGAAAGCTGTATATCTACTTTCCCATTTTCAAGCCTTGAGATATAGCTTTTCTTCGTTCCAATTTTCTCAGCGAGTTCTTGCTGGGTAATATTTGCTTCTTTCCTTGCTTCTCTTAATATTTCAGAAATAACAAAGTAATTTGCTTTGGACTCATGTTCATCACGCGCTTTAGTTCCAATTTTACCATACTTAAGATCGAGTAATTCATCAAACGATTTAGCGTTTCTTATTGATTCCTTTTTCATTGTCCTTGTTTTTTAATTCGAAATACTCCTGTTTGAGCTGTAACGCTCTATCAATTTCGTTCTTCGGTGTTTTTTGCGTTTTCTTCTGAAAGCCATTAAAGAGAACAACAAGGCGCCCTTCATCAAAGCAGCAGAAAATCCTAAAAATGTTTGAGCCAACTTCAACCCGTATTTCATAAAGACCATCTGAACCCTCCAAGTGGTCGAGAAACTTCGTTGAAACTCGCTCAACCTGACGAATGATTCGAAATACAAATTCAATTTTTTCCTGAACCTTCGGCGTTTGTTCAAGATAGAAATCTGTAAAATGGGTTCCATGAAATATGATTTTCCGCTCCGTGAAATTCATTGCACAAAGTTAACTATAAAGTAAACTTTTGCAAGTTGTTTTATACAGAAGTTGAATTATAATTTGGAGTAGATAATCGACTTAGCGTATATGAAAACCATCTCTTCAACGCTACGTTTCAGACCGCCACTAAAAAAGGCGTTATAGCAGTTGTGCCAGCTCTATTATTATGACTGGCCAATTAACTTTGCATTGTTTTCAGCTAATTTCTGTTTTATATATGCTTTTAATTCTTCAAATGACATATTTTGAGTTTCAGAACTTATCTTATCTCTGATTTCTCTCATCATTTTAACAGCATCAAAAGACTTTTCTGTTTTATTCGTTTCCATAGTTAATTAAATCTTTGGGACTTCGTATTTCAATCAAAGCATATCCCAATTTCAAATTCACAGAATTATATCCTTTAATTCTGTTTAAGTTGACGATATGCTTGAAATTCCAGCTAGCTAGAACATCAACTTTGTGAATTGTCGCCATCGCAATGTGTCGACAATCTTCTATGCTTGTTTTACCAACAACGTTTTCAGCGATATAAGAATCTGCCAATTCAATTGCATCGATAGTCAATTCGATTCTTTGAAATTTATCTGGTGAGTAGCTAAGCAAATGCTCTCTAACTCTTTGTGGTGCGTTTAGTAACTCAAGATCTAGTAAATCAGAAACAACAAAGATTATCTCATTGTTTTCAAGGCGTTCAAATAGCTTTAAAGTTGCTTCTTTGAATTCCTCATCAAAGTAACCGCCTACTATTGAAGTGTCTATGTAAACTTTCTGTTTCATTTACGTATCAAGCTACACAAAGATAAGTGTTTCTTCCAACGAATATGCCCCTCAAACCTTAAGGGCAGCGCCCTGATATCTACAAACCTTCACCGCTATGTTTCAGATCCCAGACCTACGGCCCTTGATATATCGTATCCGATTGCATTTACAAAGATGTCGGGGCGATGCCCCTTTGATGCGACCCTCACCCTCTAACCACGGGCTGAAGCCCGCGGCTATGCCAGCACCTCCACAAAGATTAGGGGCGCAGCCCTACCGTCTTAGTACCTCGCCAATTTACCTCAAAACACCGAGGGGCAGCGCCCTGATATCTACAAACCTTCACCGCTATGTTT
>CANMGM010000029.1 GCA_947497195.1 Bacteroidota bacterium | reverse complement strand
TGTTTTCCAGCCGCATTTGTTTAGTCGCACACGCGATTTCATGGAAGGCTTTGCACGCAGCCTCGAATTGCTAGATGAGGTTGTACTGCTCGATATCTATCCAGCACGCGAACTTCCATTGGAAGGCATTACATCTGAAGCGTTGCTCGAGCAGATAAACTCTCCAGCGAAGCAATTGTGCACAAAAGATGAGCTGGCTGAGCGCATCTCGGCTATGCATCCCGAAGTACTTTTAACACTTGGGGCAGGAGATATCGATGCACTTGTTCAACCTTTAAAAACCCGACTGGAGGCGGAACAGGTATGAGTAAAAAGCAAAAAGTAATGCGTGCTGTTTTGATATTTGCCTCCTTCGGATTGATTGTAACCTTATTTGGTTTTGTTGGAAACAAGAAAGGAAATGCCCGCATCACTTCGGTTTCAATTCAGATCGACAATTCGGAAGAGGTTCGCTTCTTAAACGAAACCGAGGTAAATACCCTACTTGCCGAACGGAATTTAAAAACAATTGGTGCTTCAAATAATCAATTGGAGCCATCCAGAATGGAGCAGGCAATCCTTGCACATCCGGCAGTAAAGACAGCAAACGTCTATGCCGGATTTGATGGCGTACTGCACATTGAAATTGAACAAAGAAAGCCCATTGTGCGGGTGCTCGATCTACTCAATAATAGTTATTACATCGACGAGGAAGGGAATTATTTTCCGACCATTGACCGATTTACCTGCCGTGTGCCGGTAGCAACGGGCTTCATCACCGACCGTTTTCATACACGCAATATGAAGATTTCGGAAGTTATGGCCAACGACTCACTCGCAGACCTTGGAGTAACGGATGATATTTATACCTACATGGCCTTGATTCATCGCGATAAGTTCTTGCTGGCACTTACCGAACAACTCTATGTAAACTTCGATGGCGAAATCGAACTCATTCCAAAAGCTGGGCCTACGAGCGTTTTGCTTGGAAATGCACACATGGCAGAAAACAAACTTTCGCGCCTTAAGGTGTTTTACCGAAAAGGACTGCCATTAGTCGGCTGGGACACCTATTCTGCTTTGAACTTAAAATACAAGGAACAAATTATCTGCACCAAAAAACCACATTAAAGCCTATGGAACAAGAAATAATTGTCGGACTCGACATTGGAACCACAAAAATTGTCGCTATGGTTGGGCGACGCAATGAACACGGCAAACTCGAAATTCTCGGTTTTGGCAAAACAACATCGATTGGTGTGAAGCGGGGAGTGGTGGCGAACATCGAGCGAACAGTACAGAGTATTCGTGCTGCAGTTGAAGAGGCTGAAAACAACTCAGGGGTAGAAATCAAATGGGTGAATGTGGGAATTGCTGGGCAACACATCAAAAGCATCCAACACCATGGCGTTCTGATGCGCAACAATTCGGAAGATGAGATAACGCAAAGCGATATCGACACGCTAACATCCGATATGTTCAAACTGGTAATGCTTCCGGGCGAAGAAATTATCCATGCACTTCCACAGGAGTACAACATCGACTACGAAAAAGGGATAAAGGATCCACGCGGCATGTGTGGTATTCGCATGGAGGCAAATTTCCATATTATCACCGGGCAGATTGCCGCTGCGAAAAACATCTACAAGTGTGTGTCGCGCGCCAGTCTGGATACAGCAAACCTGATTCTTGAACCTCTTGCATCGGCCGAGGCAGTGCTGAGTCCGGAAGAAAAGGAAGCCGGCGTTGCCTTGGTGGATATAGGTGGTGGTACTACCGACATTGCAATTTTCCAGGATGGAATTATAAGACATACTGCCGTAATTGCATTAGGTGGCGATATCATAACTGAGGATATCAAAGAGGGTTGTTCAATCATTAAAGACCAGGCAGAGATGCTTAAAATTCGCTTCGGTTCGGCACTTGCTTCAGAAAGCCGCGAAAACGAAATCGTTTCGATTCCGGGTCTACGCGGACGAGAGCCTAAAGAAATATCGATTAAAAATCTGGCAAATATCATTCAAGCCCGCATGGAAGACATCATCGAACATGTGTATTACGAAATCAAAAATTCGGGCTTTGAAAAGAAATTAATTGCCGGAATTGTGGTTACCGGAGGTGGTGCAAAACTCAAGCACGTTCCGCAACTTATCGAGTACATGACCGGAATGGATACGCGCGTTGGAACACCAAATGAGCACCTCGCTAAAGGCGCTGAAGAAATTTCCTCACCCATGTATGCCACAGCTGTTGGTCTTGTTATTAAAGGATTCGAAAACTCTGACCTCTCTAAAGGAAGAGTAAGTCAGTCAGAAGTTGCAGAAATGAAAGTAAAAACACCAGCGCCACCAAACGGAGGCTTCTTCAGCAGCTTCTTTGAAAAAACCAAAAGCTTTTTCGAAGATGATAACAACCGCAATTCCTAATCATTTAAATAAAAACAACAACCAAAACCACAATAATCATGACTGAGAAAACAGAAATCAACCTCAACTTTGATCTGCCTGCTACGGCCGATTCAATCATCAAAGTAATCGGTGTTGGCGGCGGAGGCTCCAATGCTGTAAACCACATGTTCCGTCAGGGTATCCACGGTGTCGACTTTATGGTGTGCAATACCGATGCACAGGCCTTGGATGCGAGTCCGGTACCAACAAAAATACAGCTCGGTTATACTCTAACTGAAGGGCGGGGCGCTGGTTCGAATCCTGAAAAAGGTCGAAATGCAGCCATCGAGAACATCGATGAAATAAAGAAAATAATTTCCAATGGTACCAAAATGGTATTCGTTACAGCTGGAATGGGCGGTGGAACAGGAACAGGAGCGGCACCGGTTATTGCGGCGGCGGCGAAAGAATTGGGCGTGCTCACGGTTGGAATCGTAACCGTTCCTTTCTCAATGGAAGGAAGCCGCAGAAAACAACAAGCTATAGACGGATTGTCGGAATTGAAAAAATCGGTTGATACCTTGCTGGTGATATCGAACGATAAATTGCGCGAGTTATGTGGCAACATGGGCTTGAGTGCCGCATTTGCGCAGGCAGACGATGTGCTAACAACTGCAGCTCGTGGAATTGCAGAAATTATAACGGTAACAGGATATATCAATGTTGACTTCGCCGATGTTCAAACCGTTATGACAAACGGCGGAACAGCTTTAATGGGATCTGCAACAGCCGAAGGAGAAAACCGCGCAATAAGAGCCGTTGAAATGGCCTTATCGTCACCGTTGCTTGACGACAGCCGAATTACAGGAGCGAAACACATCCTTATCAATATTACTGGTGGAAATAAAGAAGTTACACTCGACGAAGTTGGCGAGATTATCGACCATGTTCAGGATGAAGCCGGAAAAACTGCTAACGTTATTTTTGGTACAGGACACGATGCAAACCTAGGCGATAAAATTTGTGTAACACTTATTGCAACCGGATTTGACTCAAAGGAAGAAAGTGCTGAACGAATCGTGAAACAACTGGATGAAGTTCCTTTAGCACAAACGAAACCAACAGAAGAACGTGTTATACACCATCCGGTTGCAGTTAAACTCAATATGCCTGCAGCAGATCCCGATGAAGGTTTACTCATTGGCGACACAAGCAACAATCCGCTATTCAATTTCGAGGTTAAAGGTGTTTCTCAGAGCGAAACCGAAGAAAAGAAAGAAGAACAAGGTGATCATCTGCGCCGTTCGCAGGAACGCATTAGCAATCTTAAAACATTGGGAACCAAATTCCGCTCTCCGCAAGCTGTTTCAGATTTAGAAAGTGTGCCTGCCTATCGTCGTCGCGGCATTAAACTCGATGCAGTTGAACATTCATCGGAGAATAATTTTTCGCGCTATGTGCTAACAGAGAACCCCGAAAACAACACACTGGAAATTCGTACAGGGAATTCCTTCCTGCACGACAATGTAGACTAATTTTATTCATGGGGATCGGTAGTGGTTTCCGGTCCCCTTTATTAAATCCTATCAAAATGAGCTTGGAACAAAAAATTAACGATGCGATAAAAGCAGCTATGCTTGCGCGAGAAAAAGAAAAACTCGAGGCACTGAGAGCGATTAAATCGGCTGTGCTTCTTGCCAAAACCGAAAAAGCCGGCGCAGAACTCGACGCAGAAACAGAAATTAAAATGCTTCAAAAAATGGTGAAGCAACGGCGAGAATCGGCCGAAATTTACAAAGAACAAGGGCGCAACGATATGGCGGAAGCAGAGTTGTTTCAAGCCGGTATTATCGAAACGTATTTACCTGCCCAATTATCGGAGGAGGAGGTGCGCAGTATAATTCAACAAATTGTTGCAGAAACCGGAGCAGTTGGGCCAAAAGAAATGGGTAAGGTTATGGGTCCAGCAAATCAAAAACTGGCCGGTAAAGCTGATGGTAAGACAATAGCAGCAATTGTGAAAGAGCTATTGGGGACGTGAATAAATGGTTGTTGTGAAAAACGCTCCGCTTGCTGCCGGGGCGTTTTTTTTATTACTAACAAAGAATATAGTACATGGGTTTTACATTACATTCTGCATTCAACAACCTCACTTACCAATAGTTGGAAATTCGAAAGTAGAATTGAAAAATCGAACTTCCATTTGGAATATTCTAAAATTCCCTTTTTAAAGACTGCTCACACGAATATCTATTTAATTATTAATCGTTCTGTAAATACGTGTTTTTCATCTAATGTCACCGATATAAAATATATACCCGCTTGCAATTCATTTTTATAGAAGTTAATAGATGTTCCCCCAATCGTGGAATTATACACTACAGCCCCTAAAGCGTTTCTTATCTCTATTCTGGCTTTGTTATAGGTACGATTAATTCTGATCGTTGTTAATTCTGAAAAGGGATTCGGAGCAATTTCAAATGCAGGAATCAATGGTAAGTCTTCCGATATGCCAACTGTTTGATCTGAAGCGATGAATTTCCCCAAGGCATATGGAGCATTTCCAACGGGAATGGTAGCCACTGTTTCGTAGGTTAAGGTGCTGATTACCTTTACAAAATTGCCGAAAAGGCTGATGACATATATTTTACTTCCATCGGGACTCAAATCGATACCGGATGGGCCATTGCTGACGTTGGCAGTATACAGCGGATAAATTGGACTTGGATCAATAATAGTGGCCGAATTGTTTAGTCCGCTGATTGAACACATGCGCGTGCCGGAAGCGCTAATGGCAACCTGATTGGTGTAATCGGGAACAGTTAAGGTATATTCGATGTAATCGGTTGCCGTATTAATGCGCGCCACCCCATTTCCGGAGTTTGTTGCATAAGCCTTTGTTCCATCCGGATGCATGCATATTCCCGACGGAAATCCAAAATAGAGTATAGTAGCCGAAACCGCATTGGTCAAAGAATCAATAACACTTATTGTTCCTCCGACGAAGTTGGTTACATAGATTTTTTTACCATTCGGTGTTATGGTAATTCCTTTGGGCTCGTCTCCCACAGGGATGTTTGTTATAACCTCATTTGTTAAGGTATTTATTACGCGAACGCTGTTGTTTGCCTGATTGGTGACATAGAGCTTTCTCCCATTCGGACTGATGCAAATTCCCGCGGGCGAAAAACCAAGGGGAATGGTAGACGTTACGGTGTTGCTTGCAGTGTTTATAACAGAAATTGAATTTGATCCGGTATTGCCTATGTAAACGGTGGCTCCGTTGAGGCTAACTGCTGTAACTTGTGGCGTAGTGCCCACTGGGATGGTGGCGATTACCGAATTACTTGCCAAACTAATAACCGAAACCGTATTGTCGTCGGAATTTGGAATATAAGCATTCTGGCAAATTGCAAAGTTCGATGAAAACCAAGTCAATATTGCTAATGCAAGGAGTTTCATACTGTTTTTTGCTTGCATAGTGTAAGTCTGCATATTTGAAGAATTCAAGGCCCAAAGGTGCTATTATTATTGGAGAAATTGAAAAGGCACTTAACAAAAATAAGCATTCAATCTCGACACAACCTATTCGAATTCAATTGATAGCCGTAAACTGCTTATGCGCCGCGGTACAATAATTTCGACTCAAATATTCAAATCACATTCGCTTCATCCAGCAACTGTTTCCGGTGCATTCCTGCATAGATGCCATCCAAAGCAAGCAATTGTTCGTGATTTCCCTGCTCTGCAATTCGGCCGTGTTCCAATACAATGATGGTATCACAGTGCTTAATGGTCGAAATTCGATGTGCCACGATAACACTGGTTCGTTCCTTCATTTTAACCCGAAGACGCTGCAAAACACGTTCTTCGGTTGCTGTATCCACCGCACTGAGGCAATCGTCGAGAATCAATAATTTGGGATTACGAACAAGCGCCCTTGCCAGTGAAATTCGCTGCTTCTGCCCACCCGAAAGCGTTACGCCACGCTCCCCGATGCGGGTTTCGAATTGCTCCGGAAAGTCCTCGATGCTCTCCAGTATTGCTGCATCGTCTGCAGATTCTCTGATTAATTTAGAAGTCTCGGCCTGTTCTGAGCCATCGGAGTTTAGTCCGAATGCAATGTTTTCTGCAATCGTTTCGGAAAAAAGAAAAACCTCCTGCGGCACATAGGCTAGCTGCGAGCGGTAATCCGATAAATTTATTTCCCGTAAGTCGTTACCGTCAATTTGAATTTCACCCCGCGTGGGGTCGTATTGCCGCGTAATCAATGCGGCAAGTGTACTTTTCCCGGAACCTGTGCGCCCAACAATGGCGAGCGATTTGCCGGAGTCGATCGAAAACGAAACATCATGCAGGGCTTCAATTCCGCTTTCGGGATACGTAAACGAAACCCGGTCGAAAGTCAGATTCCCTTTAAGGTTAAACGGCTCGGTTGTCGGATTCACAACCTCGGGCTGCTGGTTCATGAATTCGTTGATGCGTTGTTGCGATGCTGCTGCACGCTGCACGATTGACGTTACCCATCCAATGCTTGCAACCGGCCAGGTTAGCATGTTTACGTACAAAATAAACTCTGCAATGGTTCCGGCCGAAATTTCTCCTGCACGAACCTGATACACGCCAATAATTACGGTAATGATGGTGCTGAGGCCAACCAGAAGTGTGATCATCGGTGCAAACAAGGCGCTAATCTGCACCAGTTCGGTGTTGCGTTGCTTATAGGCTTCCGCATCTGCCGCAAACTGTTCTTCCTGAAAGGCTTCTCGGTTATAGGCCTTTACCACACGAACGCCCGAAAAACTCTCCTGCACGCGCGACGAAATAACACCCAGCTGCTGTTGAACCCTTTCGCTCTTTTTAATTACTCTAGAATTTACATAATAGATCGCCACTGCTAACAAGGGGAGCGGAGTTAACACATAAACGGTGAAAACGGGCTGCACCGAAAGCATTTTCACCAAAACCAGAATGAACAGCGTAACGGTACTAATAGCATACATAATCGCCGGACCAACATACATACGCACCTGACTCACATCCTCTCCGATGCGTGCCATTAAATCGCCGGTTTTGTTGCGTTTGTAAAATGCCAGATCGAGTTTTTGGTACTGCTTATAAATGTCGTTTTTAAGGTCATATTCTATTAGGCGCGACATTACAATGATGGTTTGCCGCATGAAAAACATGAATAATCCCTTTAGTAATGCAGCCGCAATTACAATAGCGCCCAATCCCAAAAGCACATAAAAAAACTGCGTTTTCAATTCATCTGCCGCAGCGGTTCCCTGCATGATGAAATACACCTCGATGCCCTGCTGCACCATGTCGATGCCTTTACGCAGAATTTCGGCCGGATAAATCGCAAACAAGTTCGAAATGGTAACGAACAACGTTCCGAGCAACAACCGCGTTTTGTAACGAAGAAGATAGAAATTCAGATATTTTAACGACTTCATGCGGTTAAGAATCGCTCAAATTTGGCGGGCTTTGGAAAAAGGAATACTTTTGTGCCCCGTTTGGAAAATCAAACCAAAAGCGACACACAAAAATAGAAATTCCCGCGCTGCAAAAGCCGGATAAATACACAGGCCTAAAAATCAAGATCCCATGTCAAATACCACCGAACTTAGCACAGCAAAAGCACGCGATGTCGCATCCGCTCTCAGCGGTATGGAAGTCGGCGGGCACGAACAGGTTGTTCACTTCTACGATCAGTCGACGGGACTTAAAGCGATTGTTGCTATTCACAATACACACCTTGGGCCTGCTCTTGGCGGTACGCGCATGTGGACCTACAAAACCGAGGAAGAAGCATTAACCGATGTTTTGCGTCTTTCGCGCGGTATGACTTACAAGGCAGCCATTACAGGACTGAATCTCGGTGGTGGAAAGGCCGTGATTATCGGCGATGCCAAAACACAGAAGTCGGAAGCGCTGTTGCGACGTTTCGGTAAATTCGTGAACGGACTTGCGGGGCGTTATATCACGGCCGAAGACGTTAACATCGGCACACGCGATATCGAGTACATCGCGATGGAAACCAAACATGTTACAGGCTTGCCCGAAATTTTGGGCGGTGGCGGCGATCCTTCGCCTGTAACAGCGTATGGTGTGTTTTTAGGGATGCGCGCTTCTGCCAAAGAAGTGTATGGCAACGAAAGCCTCGCAGGCAAAAAGGTGCTTGTACAAGGTGTCGGCAAAGTGGGGCAAAGTCTGGTTGAGCACCTCGTAAAAGACGGAGCTAAGGTGTGGATTAACGATATCAACTCCGAAAACCTGAACGCAGTTAGCAGCAAAGTTTCGGGAGTTATGGTTGCCGATGCCGAAACCATGTTCGACCTCGATATGGATATTTACGCGCCCTGTGCACTTGGAGCGTCTGTAAATAGTGCCTCGCTCGAAAAGCTGAAATGCGCCATTATCGCCGGAGCCGCAAACAACCAGCTGGCTGATGAAGATCTTCACGGAAAAATGTGCAGCGAAAAGGGAATATTGTATGCTCCCGATTTCCTCATCAATGCTGGCGGATTAATCAACGTTTCAATTGAGCTCGAAGGGTATAACCGCGAGCGTGCCTATGCTAAAACCGAAAGGATCTTTGATGCGGCAAGCAATGTATTCGGTATCGCCAAGCGCGAAAACATTCCAACCATCCAGGCGGCAAAACGATTGGCCGAACAACGCATCGATTCAGTTGGACGCATACGCCTGTCGTTTTAATTTATGCTGAACAGAAGGCACATCCGCGAAAAAGTTCTTAAAACACTTTACGCCTTTTTTCAATCCGGAAATACCGAAATCCATATTGGAGAAAAAGAGTTGTTTCACAGCATCGACAAGGTCTATGATGTGTATCTCATTTATATGTCTCTGCTATCGGAGTTCAGAGATGCCGCCGAAACGCTTATCCACGAGCGAAAGCAAAAGCACTTGCCAACCGCCGAGGACTTAAATCCCAGTTTACATTTCTTAAATAACCGTGTTATTCAGGCGGTAGTTCGGAATACGGCACTGAATCAGTTGCTTGAGAAGCATAAAATCAACTGGACCGGGCAGCAGGACTTGATTCGTAAGCTATTCATGCAGTTTCGCAACGAAGAGCAATTTATTGCCTACCTGAACAAGTCGCAGGTAAGTTTCGAAGACGATCGCGAACTGGTGTTCTGGATTTACGAAACCATCGTTTTTCCTTCCGAGCTTATCGAACAATTGCTTGAAGAACGCAGCATTTACTGGCTCGATGAAATTGAATTGATGCAGAGTGGTGTTTTGAAAACCATCAAGCTCATCAAGGAGGAGAATGCTTCGCAATTTACCTTGTTGCCTCTCCAGAAAGAATCAGACGAGGATCGAAAATTTGCAAAAGAATTGTTCCGGTTAACAGTTTCGCACAGCGAAGAATTTGAGCAGGAAATCTCGAAACGAGCAGCGAATTGGGAGATTGAACGCGTTGCCAAGATGGACATCATTTTAATGAAAATGGCTATCTGCGAATTGAGCCTGTTTCCTTCAATTCCGGTGAAAGTAAGCCTCGATGAGTACATCGAATTGTCAAAAGATTATTCAAGTCCTCAAAGCAAGAATTTCATCAACGGAATTCTCGACAAAATCGTAGCCGATTTCAAGCGCGACAACCGTATACAAAAGGTAGGTCGCGGCTTGTTAGAATAAGATTAGGATAGCACCTCGGTAATAGCATCCTTAATTATGGTGCAGGCCTTATGGATTTCTTCATCTGTAATCACTAGCGGAGGCGCAATACGCAAACAATTGTCGGCAAACAGAAACCAGTCGGTAATTAATCCCCTGCGGTAACAGGCTTCCATTGTTTTAAGAACTTCGGTATTGCTGTTCATTTCGGCAGCCAGCATGAGGCCCTTGCCATGAATTTTTTCAACGCCCGGATGTTTTAGATTTTCACGAATCAAAGCTTCCTTGGCCGCAACTTTATCGATAAGCTTTTCATCGAGGATGGCATTCAGACTTGCCAATGCAGCTGCGCAGGCCAGGGCATTTCCGCCGAACGTGGTGATGTGCCCAAGCACCGGATCATGGCTCAATTTGCTCATCAAGGTATTGGAAGAAACGAATGCTCCGATGGGGATGCCTCCGCCCATTCCTTTGGCCATGAGTAAAATGTCGGGAACAATACCGAAGTGTTCGAAGGCGAAGAGTTTTCCGGTTCTGCCAAAGCCGCTTTGAATTTCATCGAGAATGAGCAACGCACCCATTTCGCGGCAACGCTGTGAGAGCGCCTGCAGCCAGGCAACATCGGGCACTTTGGCTCCGGCTTCACCTTGTATCGTTTCGACAATTACGCAGGCTGTTTGTTCGTCGATAGACTCGAGAGAGGCGTAGTCGTTGTAGTGCAAAAAGCCAACACCCGGCAACAAGGGCCCATAACCTTGTTTGAAGTAATCGGAGCCCATAACACTCAATGCACCATGAGTACTTCCGTGGTAAGCATTGTGAAAAGCCAGCATTTTTGATCGGCCGGTAGCACGCTTGGCAAGTTTCAATGCGCCTTCGGTAGCTTCGGCACCCGAATTCACGAAGTATACCGACTGCAGCGGTTCGGGTAATAAAGAGCTAATCTTTTGGGCAAGTTGCACCTGCGGACCCTGAATAAATTCGCCATACACCATTATGTGCAGGTATTTTTCGGATTGCTCGCGGATTGCCTCGATTACTTTAGGATGCCGATGTCCGGTATTGCTTACGGCGATACCCGAAATAAAATCGATGTAGGATTTACCATGTTGGTCGTAAATAAAAACACCTTCGGCATGCGACACATCGAGCATGGGCGGCGCGGGTGATGTCTGAGCTACATGCCTCAGAAATAATGAACGAAGAGAGAGAGAGGCGCTGCCTGAGTTTATCATGAAATTCAATACGGCGTTACACCGCTAATATACCCACTCGTTGGCCTCATGCTAATTACCGGAATCGACGAATGATTCACCACCTGTTGTGCGTAAGGTCCCATGAAAAAACCTGTAGTGTTGGTTTCCTGCTCGTTCATTATCACAATCAGATCAGCTCCTTTTTCTGCGGCAAATTCCATCGTGGCCGTGGCGATATTGCTGCAGAACAAGGTGGTGGCGGTAAACCGGATGTCACGCTCCGTCAGATAATCTTCGACCTGTTTCATCTTCATCCGAAACTTCGCATTCAAGTCGGCATCGTCGTGATCATGTGAACGCAATCCGCAAATGTGAAGCTGTGCATTATATGTGTTTGCCAGGCGGATGGCCAGGCCAATTTTTTCGCGCGAATGAAACGAATTGTCGATTGGTACAACGATATTCTCAAATCCGATTTTTTGTGCGCTCCTTTGCACCGAGAGAACCGGACAGCCGGCTTCTGAAACGATACGGAACGCATTGCTACCCATAAAAAATTCACGAATACCGCTTACGCCATGGGTTCCGATAATAATAATGTCGGCATCCAGGTCGTTGGCCATGCGCACAACCTCATCTCGTACACTGCCATAAGTCACCTTAGTAATTACTTTCATGCCATAGTTACTGCTAAGCGATTCTACATATTCATCGAGCTTTGCTCCAACGGCACCGCTCAGCTTAGTATTAAACGCCTCATCGTCGTCGTTAACCTCTGGTAGATTGGCTTTAAATGCATACGATGTTACAACATGCAGCAGGATAATCTCTGCACCGGTTAATTTTGCCATATGTGAGGCATGTTCGAGAGCCAAATCGGCCGTTTCCGAGAAATCGGTTGGGATAAGAATCCGTTTAACATCGAGTTTTAGCATGGCAATAGGCGTTTAGGTTTGCAGTTCTAAACTAACTATTTTTTATGAGAAAAAACAAAATTTAGCGAAAAGGAATAAAAAAGCCTCCCATGAATGCTAACGGTATTGGGGGGCAATAAAAAACGCTGACTCGTCCTAAAAAAGTTTACAGAATGGTGAGCATGTTCCTGCATCAGATTAACAACTCATCAGGCCCTGCTTACCGCCACACCAATTTTAGTCGCGTTGTTCCTTTTTCATTGCTTAGTTTAATCCAGTAGAGCCCGGCTTTGAGTCCATTTCTGTTTAGAATCAGATTTTCATCATTCACTTCACCTGCATTCACTTGCTTTCCGGTAAGGTCATATACTTCGAATCGACCTGACGGAAAATTTCGTAAACGGGTAATTTCTTCTGCCGGATTAGGAAAAATCACAGGCGCATTTTCCATTGAAATATCTGTACTCAATGGAATTACAACCTGGCTCAGCGCCTGCACGGGAGCCGATGTGCAGCCATTAGAATCTGTAGCAATAACCTGCGCGCCAATTGTTCCTTCGCCGCCATCCCAAGAAATGTATGCGGTGTCGTTCGCCGAACTAAAAGTTACATTGCTGATGAGCG
Source organism: Bacteroidota bacterium (assembly GCA_947497195.1). Lineage (GTDB taxonomy): Bacteria > Bacteroidota > Bacteroidia > M30B66 > M30B66 > CAMCXT01. Next base: position 2,322 of record CANMGM010000029.1, on the reverse strand, counting down.
TGGTATTCCCGATGAAATTCCACTGAAACACATTACCGGGCTGGGCGCTAACATAAAAAATACTGCTGCCTCCCTGTGGGTTGATTATCTGAGGAATGACCAACTCAAGTTGGGGTGCGGTAAATACTTGCGCCTCAACGGTGTCGGGCGCGCCAATACATCCATTTACGGTAAAAGAAACGATGTAATTGCCGCTTGCAGCAGGTGTTGCATTGTTAACCTGCGTATTTCGAGTTGTTGCTTGAAAATTGTTCGGTCCGCTCCATTGAAATACCGCACCCGGATAATCGACTGCGCTCAAGAACAGTATTTCGCCTTCACACAACTGGTTTACTAGCTGAATGGCCTGTGCCGGTGGAGATTGGATTACATCCACTAAAACCGAGCGTTCCGAAATGCAATTCGGACCTGTAATAAGAACGGTATATTCGCCCGAAGCCGAGTCGGAGCTAGCAATGCGTATTGGATTCTTTTGTGCCGAAGTGAAGAAATTAGGACCTACCCATTGGTATGTAGCCAGTTCTTCGAAATTAGTCAAAATCTCAATGGTGTCGCCCTGGCATACTGGGCTGTTGCTGCTAAGCGATGCCTGGCAGGGAATGCAACTTGCTGGTGCAATGTAGGTTCCCGTTCCGGTGCAAGTTGCTGCTGAAAATGAAGCTGCTATGTTGTTTGCTACGCCTGTTGAGGGTAAATTCGAGAATGAGAAGGGCACAGGATTGTTAAATGGAGCGGTAAATTCCTGCGTTTGGCCGTTAACACTCACAGTCAATGTGCCACTTTGTGGGGCGTTAAAGCTCCATACCTGCCCGCTAAGTTGGTACGAATTACTAAGTGTATCGCAGGTTCCGGGAGTAGCCAAAACTTGGCTAACAACGCAGGGTGCAACGAAATTGCAATCGAAGGCCCCTGTTCCGGCATTCTGCACCACGCTAACATTCGTTGGTTGATTTGAATAATTGGTTATGAGTAAAACGTAAACATCGCCGCTTGCTGTCGATGTGAAATTTGCCGTTTCGGTTGTTCCACCGGTGTAACTGCAATCTGCTGTATTCAAGGTTGTAAGCGAATCGCACCAGGGATTATCGGGTGCGAAAGGGCCATAAATAATAAAATCGAGATCTCTGTTTTGCGTATTTGTGATAAACAATTGATGAGCGCCCGGCGTGCTTACTTGAAAGTAGAACCAGGCCGGATTGGGGCGTGTATTTAAACAACCATATTCGGGTCCGGTTTCTGCTGCTCCGGCGTTAATGGTTGCCGGATATCCAACCGGATCATCGAAACAGATTTGAATAGCGTTGGCACACGTTGTATTGGGCAGTTGAGCAGCGGCGTTTAATGCGCAAAATAAACCGAAAAGGAAAAGGTAGCGTTTGTTCATGGTTTGTCGAGGTGTGCGCAAGTTACTTGTTTTTCTGGCTTCGGAAAAGGACATTGGCTTGAATTCGCATTGCCTATTTGCTGAATCGAATAGCTTGTGGCGCGAAAATACTAGGAAACATTAGCACAAGTGTAAAGGGAAACACGTGTCCCCGCCCTGCTTAAAGTTCCTAAAAAGCTATTCACAATCAAAGCGCCTTTTTCCAACCAAATTATAAACAGAGCTGTTCGTAACAATTATCCGTTTTGAGATTTTGAAACGCTTAAGCCAAGACTATGTCGTAACTTGTCTCTGGGGTGGAGGAGTGGTGGACCCCTATAAAACCAACTGCGATTGCGCTGTAATCATTTTGAATTTTTTAATGGTTTGGCCGCCACGGGCGGGCTTTCCGGTGCAAGTCCTCACCCGAATTGCTCCGCTTTCGGGTTGCGGGCTTTCTCCTTCAATCCCTGGCGGATCAACGTTTCAATTTTCTATTCCGAATCCGATATCGTATCATCGCTCTTCAGAAATTTCCAGAACTGAGGCGAGTCTTTTTGTAAGACTACGACGCGAATACAACGCTGCTTCCGGGCGTGGTTTAGCAGCCTGGCCGCTAACTGCATTTTGGCGCACAAATGCTTTAATTCCTTCCCAGTCGGCGTAATCGAATATTTCGCCACAGCCAGTAGATCTTATGATTTCGGCCAAATCTCCATCGCAGGGCCCAATGGCGAGAATTGGTTTGCCGGATGCGAGGTATTCAAAAAATTTCCCCGTTAAAATGCCGCGGTTATTCGTTACTTTCGGAATAACCAATAGTAAAATGCGGGCTTTCATGAGGTGTTCAATGGAAGTCTGGTGCGGAACATGCCCAATGTATTCGGGTTTTATGGGCAAATCTTCGAGCAAATGCTGTTGAGCCGGAGAGACCTTTCCCACGAAGCGCAACCCCAGTT
>CANMGM010000028.1 GCA_947497195.1 Bacteroidota bacterium | reverse complement strand
TGATTGATAAGCAGATTACTTCAGGTGCCATGGGTATTGCATCAGGTGCAGCTAAAGCAGAAGGTTCTTTTACCGAACCTGCCAAACAAAAAAACAATAACGACGCTAAACTCAGTGGTATTGCCGCATTTGTAACCATCGTATGTTTGGCGGGTGTTCCGGGCATCATGGCCAAAGAAGGTTGGGACGATCACGACCGTTCACATCGTTACACGGCCCGCGATTATGCCATCAATTACCTGCAATCGTGCAAAAAGAACGCGATCCTCTTTACCAACGGCGATAATGATACGTTCCCGCTTTGGTATGTGCAGGAAGTTGAGGGCATCCGCACCGACGTGCGTGTTGTGAACCTTAGTCTTTTGAATACCGATTGGTATATCGATCAAATCAAACGTAAAGCATATGATTCCGATCCGGTTCCGCTTTCGCTAACGCAGGAAAAATACCGCCAGGGCAAGCGCGATCAGGTATTGATTATGGATGAAGTTAAAGGATATACCAACATCAAAGAGATGATGGCTTTCGTTACCAGCGACGATCAGCAGAATAAGTATCCATACGGCGATCGGTATTTCGACTATTTCCCTTCGAACAAATTCTCGATTCCGGTCGATTCGGCGAAGGTTATTGCCAACGGAACTGTTCCTGCCGAGCTTGCCGGTTCAATTGCGAAGACGGTCGATTTTACGATTGATCGTAATTATGTGTTAAAAGCCGAACTGATGATTCTCGATTTGCTGGCTACCAACAACTGGGAACGTCCGGTTTATTTTGCCATCACCGTGGGCGACGATAGTTATCTCGGTTTGCAGGAATATTTCCAGCTCGAAGGCTTGGCGTACCGCTTAATTCCGGTGAAGAGTCCGAACATGGGCCGTGGCGATGATTTCGGGCGTGTAAATACACAACTCATGTACGAAAACATGATGACCAAATTCAAGTGGGGTGGGGTAGAGAAACGCGATTTGTATATGGATGAAAATAACATCCGCATGACCATGAACCTGCGTAGTAACTTTGAGCGTTTGGCAACTAATCTAATCCGGGAAGGCAAAAAAGATATGGCGATTAAAGCCATCGACAAATGTTTTGCGATGTTGCCTCCGAACAACGTGCCTTACAACTTCTTTGCAATTCAACTTTCAGAGGCGTATTACCGTGCTGGTGAGTTTGCGAAGCCCGACAAGATTATGGCCGATTATGCGGCAATATTGCACAAAGAACTCGATTGGTACTTTGTCCAGAAGCGCCCTGTTTACAAAGATTACGACGGCGAGGTGCAACGTACCATGTCCTTGCTGAAATATCTTATGGATATAGCCCGCCGAAACAAACGCGATGATTTAATAAAGAAACTTGAACCAAAATTCAAGGAGCTTGATTTTAAATACATGTCGGCAACCGGCGAGGTAGTTTCTCCGGGGAACTAAAATCGTCGTTTTTGAAACTAAAAATCCAGCCCCCAGCCTTGTTGCGCCTGCTATATCCTGGCGCAATCTGGCGGTTGAATAGAAACGAAAAGGTTGTATACCTCACATTCGATGATGGTCCCACGGCGGAAGTAACTTCGTGGGTACTCGATTTGCTTCATCGCGAGAATATCAGAGCAACCTTCTTCTGCCTTGGGAAAAATGTTGATTCAGAGCCAGATCTCTATCATCAATTAATTGAACGAGGACATTGTATCGGCAATCATTCGCAAAACCACCTTCGCGCATTCTCGGTGTCACGTAATATATATGTATCGGATGTTGAGTTCGCTGCTCAAAAAATTCAGTCGAATCTTTTTCGCCCGCCCTACGGACAACTTCGGTTTTCTGCCTTTTGGAAACTTCGAAAGCATTACAAGGTGGTATTCTGGGATGTATTAAGTGAAGACTATAACGAATCAGTTTCGCCCGAACAAGTCTTTAACAATGTGATGCGTTATGCGCGCAATGGATCTGTTATTGTGTTTCACGATTCAGTAAAAGCCTTCCCGAGGCTCAAAATTGCCTTGCCCGAAATCATTCGTAATTTGAAAAAACAAGGCTACTCATTCGATGTTATTCCTAATTAAATTTAGGAGTGCTTAAAGATAGCACTCATGTATAAATAATTTATGAACAGGGCTTTACTGTCATTTCGGATTTGCGTTTATAAAAGTATTCCAAAATTTCTTCTTTGCTCATTTTGGAGATCTTATTGCTCAATTTTTCTCTTTGTTGACGCATAAATTTAACAGCGTCAAAGGTTTTCTCAGGAGTCTTCATATTTTTCAAATTCTCGTGGTGAACGAATTTCTAATAGTTTGTAACCATTCTTTATGTTTATAGAATTGTATCCTCTAATTCTCTCAATATTTACAATATGTTTGAAGTTCCAACTCACTAAAAAGTCTGCTCTGTTTATAGTTGCCAATGCTATATGTAAACAGTCGGCATAGCTTGTTTTTCCTACTACATTTTCAGCAATATATTCTGAAGCAAGGTCAATAGCCTCAGCTGTAATCTCAATAAATTCAGTGGTGTCTTCTTTCAGGCTTTTTACCAATTCTTTAACTTGAATTGGAGCGTTTTCAAGCTCATCTTGAGTAACGGTTGAGTAAATTATTATAAATTCTCCGTCTCTGATCCTATCAAAAAGTGGTATAGTATGCTGCTTGAATTCATCATCGAAGTGCCCCCCGAAAACCGATGTATCGATATAAATTCTTTGTTTCACGAATTTGTTGTGCCTTTTCCTTTCAAAAATAAGGAAATATTTCTGATTGCTTTAGTAAACAATCATAGCGATTTCGACAAGACTGAATTGCCCAATTATAATTTGTTTACGCCTATATTTGGCCATTAAGTCGGATGTTATTCGCTGACTTTATTTGCATCATGACCGATTCATTCGACGATATTCGCCCCTATACCGATGCCGAAGTAGATAGCGTGCTGGGCAGGCTTCTCAACGAACCTGCATTTAATCAGGCTATTCGTTTTGTTTTTCCAAACAGCGAGCCCGAAGACGTTAAACATTTGCTTGGCTCAATCCATACAATAGCCGATTTTCAGTCCAAAATTGTGGCTGCTGCGGTAAAATCAATTGCCGATAAAAGTACGGCTGGGCTCGAAGTGAAAGGATTAGATCAGCTCAATCCGCAAACCCCCTACCTATTTATTTCGAACCACCGCGATATTGTTCTCGATTCGGCTTTTCTCAATTACATTCTATTTACTTCAGGTTTCCCAACGACCCGCATTGCCATTGGGAACAACCTGCTCCAGCGCGAATGGATTGCCGATCTGGTGAAGTTGAACAAGAACTTTGTGGTACAACGCAATGTTCCGCCACGTCAGGCCTACGACTATTCCTTACGTTTATCTACCTATATAAAACAGTCGTTAGCCGATGACTTAAGTTCGGTTTGGATTGCTCAGCGCGAAGGCCGCACCAAGGATGGGAAAGATCAGACGCAGGCCGGACTTCTAAAAATGCTATCGCTGGCATGGACCGACGATGTGGTGCTTGGTTTTGAGGAAATGCGAATTGTACCCGTGAGCATTTCGTATGGCGTAGAACCCTGCGCTGGACTTAAAACCCGCGAATTGTTTATCAAACAGCGCGATGGTGCGTATGAAAAACAAGCCGGTGAAGACTTAACCAGTATGCTTGAGGGAATCAGAGGCTGGAAAGGCAAGGTTGTATTTACGTTTGGTGCGCCAATAGCGAGGCAGGAACTTGAGCATGATTTTTCGGACGTAAACCGGAACGAAGGCATTAAAAATCTCTGTGCGCGCATCGATGCGCAGATACATGCGGGTTACGAAGTGCAGACTTTCAACTATATCGCGTCCGACGAGCTCAGCGGCGGTGGTAAATTCGCTTCAGATTACACATCAAGCGATCTTGAGAAGTGGAAGGAACACATCAACCAGCAACTCCAATTTCCTGATGTTTCTCAAAACGAATTATTGCCGGCCCTCCTTGCTATGTATGAAGCTCCAGTAGGTTTAAAATCCTGATTCAGAATTCCACCTTTAGTAATTCCTGCTTCCAGCGATTACTTTTCTCTTCAAATTCAACTTTGCTTATTGATTCAAAACCTTCTGCACATTGCAGCATATCTTGAATCCGCAACATTTCGGGATACTGTTTTGCCTCAACATCGTTGCAACTGTAATATTTCCCCATGCGCTTCCATTCGGAGAACAGGGTAGGGGAGTGGATGGCATACAGCACATCTGCCCCTTGAAGAATACGAAACTGCGGAAAATTACTCATGCCAAAATATCAACAAACACGCGAAATTAGTGTTTCAATGCCTTAAACTTGCAAATCGAAATGGCAAAACGTGCAATTGTAATTGGCGCCGGTTTTTCCGGATTATCGGCTGCTACTGCTTTAGCATCAAAAGGCTTTGATGTAACTGTGCTCGAAAAACATAGTGGGCCCGGTGGGCGTGCCCGTCAGTTTAGTGCATCGGGTTACACCTTCGATATGGGTCCAAGCTGGTACTGGATGCCTGATGTATTCGAGACGTATTTTGCCTGGTATGGTCGAAAGCCATCCGATTACTATCATTTGCACCGCCTCGATCCCTCGTATTATATTTATTGGGGAAAAGATGATTATACGCCAATTCCAGCCGGTGTTGAAGCGCTCGAAGCCATGTTCGAACGCGAAGATCCGGGCAGCGGCAAACGTCTGCGGAAATTTTTGAAAGAGGCCGAATACAAGTACGAAGTTGGCATCAATTCGCTGGTATATAAACCGGGACGTAAACTTTCTGAATTGTTGGAATGGGAACTAATTAAAGGTGTTTTTAAGCTGGATGTATTTAAAAGTATTTCCAAACATGTTAGGAAGGTAACGAAAAGTCCTCGGCTCATTCAAATGATGGAATTCCCTGTACTGTTCCTTGGAGCGCTACCCGGAAATACGCCCGCATTGTATAGCCTGATGAATTATGCCGACATGGCTTTGGGTACTTGGTTTCCACAGGGCGGCATGTACGAAATCGTGAAAGCTATGGAGCAACTGGCAAAAGAACAGGGCGTGAAATTTATGTTCAATGCGCCGGTTGATGGATTCGAATTTTCAGGGAACGCCATTAAAACAGTAATCTGCGGTGAACAACGTTATGAAGCCGACGTCGTAGTTTCTTCTGCCGACTATCATTTTACCGAAACGAAGTTATTGCCCGAGCGGTTCAGGAATTATTCTGCCTCGTATTGGGAAAAACGTGTCATGGCTCCATCGAGCCTCATATATTACATAGGTATAAAAGGCGAGCTGAAAAACCTGGCGCATCACAATCTGTTTTTCGATGAATCGCTCGATGTGCATGCCGAAGAAATTTACACACGTCCATCATGGCCCGAGAAACCGCTTTTCTATGTTTCGGTAACAACGAAAACTGATGCAAGTGGAGCACCGGCTGGATGCGAGAATGTGTTTATCCTTATTCCGGTAGCAGCTGGATTGGAAGATAATCAAGATGTTCGTGATCGATATTATGCCATGGTGATGGATCGACTCGAAAAACATACCGGACAAGAAATTCGTTCGCGCGTAGATTATCTGCGTTCGTACGCCTACGCCGATTTCGTATCTGACTACAATTCATACCGCGGCAATGCATACGGATTGGCAAATACACTACTTCAAACTGCAAACCTGAAGCCCTCCTGTAAGAATAAAAAAGTCGCGAATCTCTATTATGCCGGTCAGCTAACAGTTCCCGGACCGGGTGTTCCACCGGCACTCATTTCGGGGAAAGTTATTGCTGAAGAAATCTATAAAGATTTTTCTTAAGCGTGTGTTGCGGAATTCATTCAATCTGTATTTTAGGAAAGAATTATACAGAAAGAATATGAAGAAAATTTACGCTTGCGCAATTCTGGCGCTTACACTATCTATTAGTGCTTTTTCGCAACAAACAGAACGCTGCGGCCATGCGCGTTTTATGGCCGAAATGGAACAAAAACATCCGGGTTATGGTGAGTACCGCAAACAGCTCGATGAAGAGATTGCCCGCGTTGCCCGCGAAGGGGTTCAACGGGAAGATGGCGAGACTTACCGCATTCCTGTAGTTTTTCATGTAGTTTATAGGAATGACGAACAGAATGTGCCGGATGAGAAGTTGTTTGAGCAGATCGATATTCTGAATCGCGATTATGGTCGCCTTAATGAGGATACCGTGAATACGCGTCAGGAGTTTCTGCCTGTTGCAGCTTCTACCGGTATAGAATTTTATTTCGCAGAATGGGATCCGCAAGGCAATCCAACCAATGGTATTACGCGAACAGAGACATCTACGAATTCGTTTTGGTTAAGCATGACCGAAATGAAGTCTACTGCCGATGGCGGTAAGGATGCCTGGGATGTGAACCAGTACCTGAATATCTGGGTGTGTAATATGGCAATTCCGATTTTAAATACACCCTTTATTTTAGGATTTGCAACGCCACCCAACGGAGCTCCCAACTGGCCCGATGGTTCGGCAGCCGAGCAGCCGCAATATGACGGTGTCGTATTACATTATGAAGTCGTAGGTTCTATCGATAATCCCGATCAGACTTTTGCGAGCATTAGCAAAGGTAGAACGGCAACGCATGAAGTTGGGCACTATCTTGGTTTGCGTCACATTTGGGGTGATGGCGACTGTACCGAAGATGATGGACTTAGCGATACGCCTGAAGCAGCAGAGGCTCAACAGCAAACCTGCGATTATTCTACAAATACATGCACAGACGCCGCGAACGATTTGCCCGATCAGATCGAGAATTACATGGATTACACGGATGAAAACTGCATGAATATGTTTACCCAACAACAAACGGCTGCAATGCGATATGTTGTTGAAAACTTTAGGGCCGGACTATTATTGTCTAATTCAGTTGTAAGGAACGAATTGGAGAAAATCAGAATTTACCCTAATCCAACAGACGGTCTATTGAATGTTAAGCAGGAAAAGCAGCAAGATTCGAATTCAATTTCGGTCTATTCGACTGATGGTAGAAAAATAATGGATGTTTTGGCGAATAATACTTCTATCGATGTTAGTATGTTGCTACCAGGTATATATTTCCTCAAGGTGAATCAAAATTCCACCCATCAATTTTTGAAGTTTATAAAGAATTAAAATTTAGTGTTGATGATTTTAATAAAATAAATGAAGTCAACTTAAATCATGTTAAGAAAATAAATAATTTCACACGCAGATAAAATGAGGAAAACTCTCCTGAAGTTTCGTTTTTTTATCTGAACAAACTATTTATTTTTGCGCTTTGCCTTAAACCACTTTGTATGAAACGAAGCTTATACTTGGCCTTATTTTCCTTAATTCTGTCTGTTGGTACTCTGAGTGCAGTTGATGCGCATGCTGTATCAACGTTTTCGCTTATCCCCGACGGAGTTTCCGGATCTGCAGCCATTCAGACCCAACCACTTTCCTCTGCAACTTTTTGCTTAGGTTCGAGAATTGTTGTTGAATTTACTACGAGTGGAACAGGATTCGATGGTTCAACATCTTATTCGGTTGAACTTTCGGATGCCTCGGGTAGTTTTGCATCACCAACGGTTTTGCCTCAGGTACCTGTTCCTCCAGGAATTCTTCAAAATAATACATATATATATGTAGAAATTCCTGAGACAGTTGCACCGGGATCCGGATACCGTGTTCGCGTAGTTTCATCTTCGCCCACAATCGTTGGAACCGATAATGGAGTGAATTTAACGATAACAGATGTAAATTCACTAACTGCTCCCGTAATAACTGTTAATGGTGCACAGCAATTCTGTTTCGGATCGGCTACTACCTATGTGGTCTCAAGTGTTACAAATGGCAATTTGTGGTTTCCCGGCGGAACCAATACCAATCCGTTCATTGGCGTTGTTCTTTCAGGCAATTACTACACACAAATTACGGCCCCGTCGGGATGCGCCACAAACTCTCCTGCAGCCTCAATCCAGGTAAATCCTCCTGTGTTTGGGTTTTTAGGTTATTTCGAGAACGGTCAGTTGGCATCTACATCCGATACAACGGTTAATATTTGTGTTGGAGATTCCCTTGAAATTGGAGTTATCATTGAAGGTGGATCGCCACCTTTTGATTTGGTCTATACTTCCGATGGGTTCAATTTCGAATTTGTAAACGATGTTGGAGTTCCTTTTGCTGATAACACATATGTATATTCGACGTTTGTTACCAATCCCGGCATTTATCAATTGCTTGCCGTAACGGATGCTTTCGTTCCACCGTGCAATTCACAGGGAACATCAGGAACTGTTATTGTACAGCAAGTTCCCCCGCCTGTTACATCGTTCTCATATGAACCATTTTGTGGTTCTGAATCGGGTGTGCCGGTTGCGGCCCCTGGTTTTCTTGGTGGAGGCGTTTATTCGTTCGATACAGCTCCTGCTGATGGAGCAACTGTTAACGCGTCCTCCGGTGTTATTTCAGGAGCCGTTATAGGAAACACATACGTTGTTCGCTACACTGTTTCTGAAGGATTGTGCACGGATATAAGTTCTACAACATCAATTACTGTTAGCAGTTCAGATGTTGTAGCGTTCACTATCAATCCCTTTTGCGAAGGATCGGATTCCAATTTCCCAGTAACTGCTTCGGGTTTTGAGGGTGGTGGAACGTATGCATTCAATCCGGCGGTTTCTGATGGTGCCTCAGTTAATCCAGTAACGGGAGTTATATCGGGCGCAGCAGGAGCAACAACCTATACAGTACAATATGTCTCTCCTTCTGGTGTGTGTCAGGCAAGCTCAAGTACGTCTGTAACAACTTTAGATGCTCCCGAAATTTCATTCAGCGTTGTTAATTCAACCTGCGGAAATGAAATAGGCTCCGTAGATGCAACAGTAACCGAAGGAATATCACCTTACACTTTTTCATGGTCTAACGGCGCAACAGCCGAGGATATTTCAGGACTAGAAGCAGGTGCCTATACGCTTACCGTTACTGATGCACAAAGTTGTTCTGTAGAATCTACTGCCACTGTGATAAATGAAAACCAACCCGAGTTGGTTCTGAACACGGTTAATGCGACTTGTGGCGCAAATAATGGATCTATCAATCTAACTATCAACAATGGTGTAGGACCTTATACCATAGCATGGTCGCCCGGCGGTCAAACAACTGAAGATATCGGAAACCTTTCTGCGGGTGAATATACTGTTTCTGTAATCGATGTAACCACGACTTGTGAGGTAACAGGTTCTGCAACGATTTTATTCCAGGGTGCTCCGAGTGCTACATTTGTTTCGGAGAATTCATTATGCGGGCAATCTGTCGGATCAATTGATATTACGGTTACGGGTGGAACATCGCCAATAACTCACAACTGGTCGAATGGCGCCAATACGGAAGATCTTACCGGTCTCGCAACAGGCACTTACACGGATACAATTTCCGATGCAAACGGGTGCTTCACAATCGTAAGTGTTAACATACTGAATGAAAATCAATTTACCCTTGCCTCTTCGGTTGTGAATCCAACTTGCGGAAATCCAAATGGAGGATCTATAGATCTTACGGTTAGTGGAGGCGATGCACCGTTTACATTTGAATGGTCGCCAAATTCAACCTCAGTTACAGAAGATGTTAATGGATTGTCGGCTGGATCTTACACGGTTGTAGTAACCGATAATGCCGGATGTGTCGATTCGCTTACTTCAACGCTTGCGCCGGTTCTACCAATTGAGCTTGTAGGCATCGCTTCGGATGCAACATGTGGAAATGCCGACGGAGGGATTGATCTTTCTGTAACCGGTGGTTCCGGTTCTTACAATTTTGCATGGGATAATGGAGCGCTTACTGAAGATTTAACAAATATTGAGGCAGGAACGTATACAGTTGTCGTGATCGACCAGACTGATGCTAACTGTACGGCGAATGCTTCTTATACCGTAGTGAATGGCAATCAACCTGATGTTACTGTTTTATCATCAAACACCTCATGTATTGGAAACACGGGAGCAATTTCGCTCACACTAACGGGTGGTTCAGGGAATTTCACATTCGCATGGACTGGTCCCGATGGGTTTGCTTCTTCTTCAGAAGATTTGACCGGACTCGCTGATGGAAGTTATTCGGTTGTTATTACCGATAATGCAACTACATGTGTGGTGAATGATACGGCCGAGATTATGCAAGAAAATGCACCAACGTATACATCCAATGTCATTCAAACGTCATGCGGTCAAACTAATGGTATAATTGACATCGAAGTTACTGGCGGTACATTGCCATTTACAATTACTTGGAATGGTGATATTTCTAGCCTAGATCAGATTAATCTTGCGGCTGGCACCTATGCTTTTTTATTAACTGATGCAAACAACTGCCAGGTATCAGAAACATTTACGATTGCGCCGAGTTTAGCACCTTCATTAAGCTCTGATTTTTCGAATCCGACTTGCGGAAATGATACAGGAAGTGTTGATGTTACAATTACAAATGCCGCTGATCCTGTAGTATATTCTTGGACTAAGGATGGTGCACCTTTCGCAGGAAGCGAAGATATTTCATCACTCAGCGCTGCAACATACATCGTATTGGCAACAGATGCTGCCGGCTGTGTGGTTACCGATACCTTTGCCCTGATTAATTCCAATCAGGCTACGCTTTCGTTTATAAGTAATCCTACTTTATGCGGTGTTTCAAACGGTTCAATCAATCTGACCGTTAATGGTGGAACAGCCCCATTTGATTATGCATGGAGCGGACCAGATGGGTTTACTGCGAGCACAGAAGATTTGTCGGGTCTAGCGGGTGGATGTTATTCGGTTACGGTAACAGATGCGTCAACCTGTGTCGTGACTTTGCAGGCATGTGTCGTGAACAGCAATGCACCAGTTCTAACATTCAATACGGTTCAGCCTTCATGCGATGATGACAATGGCTCGATTTCGCCAATCGTTTCGGGGGGGCTTCCACCATATGCATTTTCATGGTCGGGTACCTTGTTTGCGGTTGATAGCACCATCGAAAATTTGGGCAGTGGTAATTATATTTTAACGGTTACGGATGCCAACAATTGCGAAACAACAGACTCTGTTGCATTGAATAATACCGGTGTTCCGAATGTAACAGGAAATGTAGATGATCCTGAATGTGGTATTAACGATGGCTCAATTACTGCTCTCGTGAGTGGAGGTCTCGCTCCATATACCTATTTATGGACCCCCGGTGGTTCTACAGGAGCCACATTATCGAATCTCGGAGTTGGTGAGTACAGCGTGTTAGTTACCGATGATGCAGGCTGCGAATCCACAGGATTGTTCTCATTGGCTAATCTGAATGCTCCTGAAATCGCATCAACTGTAACAAATACCGAGTGCGGTGAATCGGGAGGTTCAATAAACATTACTGTTTCTGGTGGATCGAGTGATTATTCATTTGCGTGGACAGGTATTGGCGTGAATGCAAATTCCGAAGATCAGTCAAACCTTTCTGCTGGTTCATATACAGTATTAGTAACCGATAATTCGACAGGCTGCGAAACAACATCAACCATTGATGTTGAAAACAGCAACTTGCCGCAACTAAATTTAATATCTGTAGGAACACTTTGTGGCGCTAATTCGGGATCTGTTGCGTTAACGGTTACCAATGCCCTTAATCCGACCTTCAGTTGGACAGGCCCTAACGGATTTACTGCTACAACAGAGGATATTAGCAATTTATCTACGGGTATCTATACGGTTACAGTTACAGATGGCGCCTGCGTTGCAACAGGTTCTGTATCAGTAAGTCCTACAAAATCTGTTTGGAGTCAAAACGTTACCTTAGTTGCTGGAAGTCAATATAATTTTCAAGTTTTTGCTCAAAATGTAATTGCAAGTTCGCCTGCACAGTTACGCGTTTTTGTAGGTTCAGCTAACCTTGGCGCCTTTACTCCAACAGGTAATGTCACTTGGACACAGTTTTCAGCTTCGTTTACTGCTACAACATCAGGTCTTACTGAGGTAAAAATTGTTAATGAAAATCTTTCACCTTCCGGTAATGACTTTGGTATAGACGATATCAGTCTTGTGCAGGTTTGCCCAGTAATTCCTCCTCCTGGTTCTACCTGTGGTACCAATATTATTGTCAACGGTGGATTCGAATCAGGAAATACAGCATTTTTATCTCAATACACTTTTGTTCCAAATGGTCCTGCAAACAACGAGTTGATTCCTGAAGGGACTTATGGTATTGCTGCAAATGCCAACACCATGCATCCGCAATTCCAAGGAACAGGCCGTTCGGGTAATTTTATGATTGTCAATGGCAATGAGCCAGAGAATCCTGTTCTAAGTTTCAGCACGGTTGGTGCTACATGCAGCACAAATAATGGTTCTGTTAATCTAACTGTAACCAATTTTACCATACCAATTTCCTATGCCTGGAGTGGTCCGAATGGTTTCGCTGCATCTTCACAAGATATTAATGGATTGGCTGCAGGTCTATATACCGTTTCTGTAACCAGTGGTGCATGTACTCAAACGGGTTCTGCTACGGTAGGCTTTACCAATCTTCCAACACTTGCATTAAATGCTACACCTGCATCATGTGGCAATTCAGATGCCTCAATTAATTTAACAATTAGCGGTGCCACAAATCCGACTGTTGCTTGGAGTGGTCCCGATGGATTTACAGCTTCGACAGAAGATATCTCGAATCTTGCTGAAGGCCTTTACAATGTTACTGTAACTTCTGGAAATTGTGTAGTCGAAGATTCTATCGCTGTAATTGTCGATCAACCTCAATTGGCATTCAGCATTATACCTTCATCCTGCTCGGGTTCAGATGGTTCTATTGACTTAACTGTTACAAATTCGAATAGTCCGTCATTTAGCTGGAATGGTCCAAATGGTTTTACAGCTACAACCGAAGATATTTCTGGTTTATCGGCTGGTGAGTATTTTGTTACTGTAACTGATGGTGAATGCGTTGTAGAAGGGTCTGCTGCTATTAATTCAACGGCTCCTGTTATTACCTTCAATACAATCCAACCTTCATGCAACAACGACAATGGTTCGATTGCTCCGCTTGTTTCCGGTGGTCAGGCTCCATTTA
Organism: Bacteroidota bacterium; assembly: GCA_947497195.1. Taxonomy (GTDB): domain Bacteria; phylum Bacteroidota; class Bacteroidia; order M30B66; family M30B66; genus CAMCXT01. The sequence continues at coordinate 2,103 of CANMGM010000028.1, read as the reverse complement.
CATTTGCATGGAGTGGTAATTTAATATCAACCGACAGTTTGCTCGAGAATCTTGGTGCAGGCACTTACGATTTAGCAGTAACCGATGTGAATGGATGCGAGGCAGAGGGGTCTGTTACGTTAAACAATACGGGCGTTCCTTCAATCGTTGGAACACCTACCAATCCTGAATGTGGTGTCGATAATGGCTCAATCAGTGCTTCAATAAGCGGCGGATCTTTACCGTATTCAATTTTGTGGAGCCCAGGTGGATCAACCGAATCGACAATCGCCAATTTGGGTGTAGGAACCTACATTATTCAGGTTACCGATGCTTCAGGCTGCGAAACAACAAGCGAATTCACATTAACGAATAGCAATGCGCCGGAAATTACTTCCGTGGCTTCAAATTCAACCTGCGGAGAAACTTCAGGGGCTATCGACATTACTGTAAGCAATGGTTCCGGCGATTATACCTATGTATGGTCAGGAAATGGTGTTGTTGCAAATACCGAAGATCAGAGTGGTTTGGGCGCCGGTTCGTACACTGTTTTAGTTACCGATAATTCAACCGGCTGCGAAGCAACCACAACCGTTGAAATTATCAATGGCGATGCTCCATTGTTAACCCTTATAACTATTGGTACCTTGTGTGGTGATAATTCGGGTTCGATTAATTTGACCATAACTAATGCGGCTAATCCGACATTCAGTTGGACAGGGCCTAATGGATTCACTGCTACTACGGAAGATATCAGCGGACTTTCAACTGGGGTATATTCTGTAACAGTAACAGACGGCGATTGCGAGGCTACAGCTTCTGCAACAGTTAGTGCAACCAAATCTGTTTGGAGTCAGAATGTGAATTTGGTTGCAGGCAGTCAATATGATTTCCAAATTTTTGCGCAAAATGTAAATCCAGCGTCTCCTGCACAATTGAGGATTTATGTTGGCGAAAATACGTTAGGGACATTTTCACCTGTAGGGTTAGCTGTTTGGGCAGAGTTTTCGACTTCGTTTACAGCAACTGTAACCGGATTAACAGAGGTTAAAGTTGTGAATGAAAGTCTAGCTTCTTCAGGAAATGATTTTGGTTTGGATGACATTAGCCTCATTGAGGTATGTCCAGTAAGTCCTCCTCCTGGATCAACATGTGGAACAAATATCATTGGCAATGGTGGATTTGAATCCGGAAATACGGCATTCCTTTCTCAGTACACGTTTGTTGCGAATGGTCCTTCCAATAATGAGTTGATTCCTGCCGGTACATATAGCGTAGCGCCGAATGCAGCTCAGTTACATCCTCAGTTTACCGGAACTGGTCGTTCGGGTAATTTCATGGTAGTAAATGGAAACATCCCTGTAAATCCTGTTTTAAGTTTCGCTACTGTTGGGGCATCTTGCAGCGCGAATAATGGTTCGATCAATCTTTCTGTTGCGAATCTTACGAATCCAGTTTCATACGCTTGGTCAGGTCCGAACGGATTTACAGCTTCAACCCAAGATGTTAATAACCTCGCCGGTGGCACGTACAATGTTATCGTTACCAGCGGTGGCTGTACGCAAAGCGGTTCTGCAACGGTAACATTTACAAATTTACCTGTTCTGGCTTCAGTGGTAACTCCGGCCGGATGCCAGTTATCCAATGGTTCAATTGATCTTTCGGTTACCAATGTTACCAGTCCTACCATTGCGTGGTCAGGACCGGATGGCTTTACAGCGACTACCGAGGACATCGCAAATCTTGCTGAAGGCTCTTATATTGTAACTGTTACTCAGGGAACATGCGTTGTTTCAGACACGATAGAGGTTATAACCGATGAACCTATTCTTGAATTGGTAACTCAGCCTTCCTCTTGTTCAGGTTCAACTGGCTCTATTGATTTAACAGTGAGCAATGCGAATAATCCAACATTTAGCTGGAGCGGTCCCGATGGTTTTACAGCAACTACAGAAGACATTAGTGGATTGGCAGCCGGCGATTACACAGTAACAGTAACCGATGAAGCATGTAGTGTTGAAGGAAGTGCAAGCGTGAGTATTGATGAGCCAACCCTGGCCTTAAATGCAACATCAAGTTCATGTGGTGCATCAACTGGTTCAATCGACTTAACGGTAACAAATG
>CANMGM010000027.1 GCA_947497195.1 Bacteroidota bacterium | reverse complement strand
TCATAATCGTTCCAGTTAATGGCAATGCCACAGAAAGATGCTGAAGTGTTTAAAAACTGATTTACTCCTGCACTGAAATTCGAACTGCTCCCATCGAGAGCCAATCCGCCAAATGTCGCATTCGGCGCACCTGCACTATTAACTAATTCGAGCAGTGCTGTATTGTTTGCATCGGGTTCGCCATCGTTCATGCCAACATGAACAACTAATCCTTCAGACTGAGCCGGAATCTGAGTTGAATAGATGCAGGCAAGCTCAGCATCATTTAAGGCCCTGTTCCATAAGCCAACCTCGTCAATTTTGCCATCTAGGGCATAGTTTACAGTTGGGTTGAAATAAAGGAATCCGGCCATCAAATCGCCCGAAGTTTCCGACAAATACCCATTTGCATCGAGGCTGTCGACTTTATTGCCATTGATGTAAAGGCGCATCTTGCTACCATCGTACGAAAGTGCAAAATGCTGCCAGGTGTTAAGCTCGAAATCGCCTGTGTGGTTGATGGTGAAGGGTTGATCAAAATTGCTGTTACGAAAACGTGCTTCAACCTGATTGGGGCTAAGTTGCAAAATATAAAAATCGGCGCTTGCATCGTTTCTGAAACCAACAATTCCATCGAAATTGGGATAAGCAGGAGCTGTATTGCGCAGGAAGGCCCAAGCCGAAACTGTAATTCCGGTGCTGCCTGTTAGCAAATCGAGTGCTGCCGGCACACGGATTTCATCGTCGATGCCGTCGAGATTGAGCGATGATTGTTGGGTTAAAGGTTGCGCAGGGGCACAAAATGCGATGAGCGAGAATAATGAGATGTATAGAAACGGTTTCACGAATATCTTTCTGCGAATGTTCGACTTTTTTTTGTCCGATTGACAAATAAATCAAAAAAATATTCAGACTATTGTGTGCATAAGGTTCAAATAAATTTAAAACAATCTGGGAAGCAGTATTAATGTCAGAAGTTTCGCAACAAAAAATACAGACTGAGCAATCATCTGATGACATTCTGGTTGATAAGGGCAATCAGCTGCATTTGATCGTTCTCAGTATCGTTGCTATTTTCGCTATTCTGTATGGGCTGCTGAATGTTATAAAAGGCGATTACCTGCAAGCCAAAATCAATTTATTACTTTTTCCGCATACGATTATAGCCTATTTGATTTACAAAAAGGGGTATCCTGCAATATCAAAATCCATCAACCTTTTTGTAGTTACAGCAAATATTTCGGTACTTCAGTTTGTAATTGGTCTTGAGACGTTTATTCTCGCATTTTTTGGGCCTATTTTGATGAGTACGCTTATTGTATTTCAGAGTAAAGAGCGTAAGTTAGGGTATATTTTAGCCTCGACTGTATTTGCCTGGTTTGTGTTTTTGAATATCAGTGATATTCGCTGGGACTTAATTCCGCCGATGTCTCGGGAAGAACTCAAGTTCGAATGGATTATGAATTTGTCGGGTGCAGTACTTGTCATCTGCATCGAGATGATTTTTGTATTGCTCATCAGTAAACGTATTCAAGATAAATTACTAAATCAATCGCATGCATTAAACGAGAACAATAAAATTCTCAATTCTACAATTCAAACGCGCGATAAGATGATTTCGATTATGTCGCATGATGTGCGAAGTCCGCTCATTTTAATTGGATCAGGAATTAAGATGGTTGAAGGCAACCAACACGATGAAAACACGCGATCTGTTTTGAGTGAGTTAAGTCGACGCGCCGATTTGGCTCTGAACATGCTCGATAATTTGTTGCTGTGGTCAAAGACACAGTCTGATCAGATTTATTTTACCCCGGTTAAAATTGAATTTTCAGATATCCGGAAGATGCTTAACAACATGACTTCGCTCCAGCGTGTTAAAAATATTGATTTTGAAATTCGTATTCCGGCAAGTGGTTCGTTTTATGGCGACAAAAACATGATCGAATTCATTCTGCGCAATCTTATGAGCAATGCAGTGAAATTCACTCCAGAAGGGGGCAGAATCATTTTGCAAATCGAACAATTGGATGGTATAGTTCGCTTTATGGTGAAAGATTCGGGTGTGGGCATGGATGAAACGAGCATCAATAAAATTCTCGCGGGAGAATCTTTTACAAAGTTGGGTACCTCAAAAGAGAAAGGTCACGGAATAGGACTTACAGTTGTGCAGGAATTCATTAAAAAGCATGGAGGCATGCTAAAAGTTCAATCAGAATCTGGAAAAGGGAGTGAATTTTCGTTCGATATATAGGACTGAATTGAGCTTAATTGTCAGCTGCAAAATTATTTATTCTTGTAATTTGAGTCTTACCCAACGCACTGTCAATACTCAGAACAAGTTCGCTTTTTTCGCGTAACAAGAAATGGTTGTATTTGTAGCTTAATGTGTTGTCGGGAGTGCCTTTCAATGTGAATTTATACTCTCCTAAGGAATCGGGAGCTGTAAAGGTTAGTATACACAATGCGCTATCTTTATAATGGTAAAATGTTTCGTTTACGTTTGTTCTTTTGATAATCTTAACATCGTTATTAATTCTTTCCAGTAAAAAATCAATCGACGCCCGATGAATGTCTTTTGCATAAAGCATAACACTCGCTTCATAAGCCACCTTTGGCTTAAATTCGCTTAGTTGACGCGAATCGAGTTCGATAATCTGCTTCGTTGTAGCGTTGAATTTTGTATCGGGATTTGTGTTTTTTCGGAGAGAAATAAAAAAATCAGAAGTGCTGAATTTTGAAAAGCACGATTTAATCGTGGAAGTGTCGAAGTTGGCAATAGCTAATCTTAGTTCATGGTAGGTTAATCGATTGCGCTGCATCGAAATTTTAGAAATCCTTCGGGGAAGGTAATAGTTGTTTTGTACATCGCCGCGGCCACTTTGATTGTATACATACAAAAAAGCATCAGGAGGCAATTGATTACGGATGGAATTATCGACGTGAGGCGGCGAGAAAAAATTCAATATCGCTCTCGTCTCTTTTAGCGATGCTCTTGGATCAGAAGATGCCATCAAAGGAATTCCTGCGTGAAATGATAATTCATAGGCTAATTTCTGTTCGCCATAATCTGAAGAAAGGAACAGATAATCGGTTCCATAGTGAAAAAAAGGAATAGGAATAATGGCCGCGAAATTTCGAGCTTTCAATTTGTGTAATTCACTGCGAATTTCATACGATGGTTCTGCAGTTAGCGTGTTTTTGTTTTTTTGCGCTTTTACTGCCATACCTGTTTGTGCAATGTAACCTTCGGCAAAAAAAACTCCAAATACAAGCAATGGCAACCCGAACGCTATAATTCGCTTTCCATTCCTAAACAGGGCGAAACACCATGTATTTAAGATGTAAAACGCAAAACTTACTACGATGAAAAAAAATACCCAGGCAAATCGTCCCGGTGCTCTAAATTGTTCAATGAAAGGGACACGATTTAACCACTGTTCAAATCCGAATTTGAACGGGAATCCAAATGAAAACAAGAGGATAATGATACCGGCACCCAGTAATCGAGTGAACAGACTGTTTGGATTAAATTCGGTCTTTTTATAATTGTACAATTGAAGTCCTGCATAAACAACAAGAATAAGCATGGTGGCCAATCCGATATATGCTGAGCCTTCCCAATTTTGCCGTTCAACCTTTATGATTTGACTCATAAAATGTTTGAACGGGGGAAGTGAAGAAACCAATATGTCGTCTATGCTCGACGTATGAATCAGAAAGCCCAATGCCTTGTCGGGCCTTTCGGGATGTGAATCGGTTAGTTTCAGAAAAAAAAGATAAAATGCCGGAGCCAGAATTCCGGTAAGAATAAATAAGCCTGCTCTTAACAAGGATTTTCGATACAATGCATTCAATGTAAAATCCAGCATGCCCGTGCAAAATGGAATAAGCGACACCATCATTCCATAATAGGGATGAAGAAAAAACAGAAAGATGCAATACACGGCCAGTGCGGCTATCCAGATTGGTTTCGACGAATTCCAGTATTTAACGAGTAAATAAAGCGCAATCGGAATTGCCCAAACATGACTCAATGAAAAGTGCCCGAGCATCCTGAACATGGTTGGTTGCATCCAAATCATACTCAATCCTCCGATAGCTGCTACGAAGCGTTGCAATCCCAATTCCTTCAGGAGTAAATACACTGAAAATATTCCCAAAATCTGAGATAGCAACATGAGCATATTAAGTGTGCCTACAGGATATTGTTTCACAAAGCCAAAAGGCCCTAATAAAAGAGAGAATATAGGATGTCCGTCGGTGTAGCACACATGGTCGCCGAAAGGATAATTCATGCCGCCGAAATGAAGCCAATTGCTATCGTAGCGAACATGCCAGGCAAAGGTGAAGTAGTTTTTAACGGAATCTCCGTATGCGCCGAACATAAATGAATCCGGATGAAGAATTACATCCGTGTAAAGCAGAATTATAGCCAATATGCCTATTAATGCAGAGGTGTAGCCCCAATATCGCTGATTCATTCTAGTGAACGTATTGACCTAGTTTTCGATGTAAAAGCGATCTGCATCCATTCCTGCTGGAAATTGTTCTCTGAAATCATGCAAGGCACTTTTCTTCAATGTAACAGTTTCGACCCGATCACCAAAGCGTTCGGTACGCGAAATTTTCTCGCCAACATAATCCAGAATAGCCGAATCGCCCGAATAAATGACGTTATTCCCATCGTTCCCAATACGATTAATTCCTGCAACATACGCTTGGTTTTCGATGGCGCGTGCAATAAGCAACGACTTCCAGGCGAAAGAACGTTTTTCGGGCCAGTTTGCCATATAAATCAAAAGGTCGTATTCGTATTTGCCTGAAATCATTCGGTTGCGCGACCATACAGGGAAGCGCAAATCGTAACAAATCAAGGGGCAGATGTTCCATCCTTTGTAATCAAGGATCAAGCGTCTCTCGCCGGATTTATACTGGTTGTTTTCGCCTGCCATACGGAAAAGATGGCGTTTGTCGTAATAAAAATAGTTTCCACCGGGAAGCATCCACACCGCCCGGTTGAAAAACGCTCCATTTTCTTCCATCATTAATGATCCAACTACTGCAGCCTGGTATTTTGAAGCAACATCCTGCATCCACTTCATGGCTTTTCCTTCGGGCTTTTCGGCAAACTTACCCGGCTCCATGCTAAAACCGGTTGTGAACATTTCGGGCAATATGATTAAATCTGTTTTGCCATACAAGTGCTCGAGTCGGCTTCCGAACCAAACCATATTTTCTTCTGGTGATTGCCAGTGTATCTTTGTTTGTACAAGCGTTACATTTAAATCGTTGCTCATAGTTTGATTAGTTTTTCGGCCGCTTTTTCGAGTTCATCTTCATGCTTGGCAAAACAAAAGCGCAGGAATTTACTGTCTGTTTTCTTATGGTAAAATACCGAAACAGGAATAGACGCAACACCAAATTCCTTTGTGAGCCGAACGGCAAAATCGGTATCTTTTTCTTTCGATATCTTGCTGTAATCGAGCAGTTGAAAATAGGTGCCCGGTGAAGGTTTTAATCCGAATTTTGTTTGACCGAAAACGTGTATGAAATAATCGCGCTTTTTCTGGTAGAACGATGGAAGCTGCAGGTAAGCATCTTTATTTGCAAGGTATTCGGCGATTGCATACTGTACTGGAGTATTCGATGAAAAGACAAGAAACTGATGTACTTTACGGAATTCGGCCATTAGGTTGGCAGGACCAAGGCAATAGCCGATTTTCCAGCCGGTGGTGTGAAATGTTTTCCCGAACGATGAAACAATCAGCGAACGTTCGGCAAGTTTTGGGTAGCGCGCAACACTTTGGTGCTCGAGTTTGTCGAACAAAATATGTTCATACACTTCATCGCTGAGCACAACAATATCTGTTTTATTGGTTAGTTTCTCTAGCTTCATCATATCGGCGGCCGATAATGCACTGCCGGTAGGATTGTGCGGCGTATTGATTAAAATCATCCGCGTGCGTTGATTTACAAGCTTCTGAAACTCGACCCAGTTGATGCTGAAGGTATCGGGATTAAGCTGAAAGAAAACCGGTTTGCCTCCTGCAAGTTCAATTGCCGGAACATAACTGTCGTATGCCGGTTCAATAACGATAACTTCATCGCCATCGCGCACCAATGCTGCAATTGCTGTAAATAAGGCTTGTGTTGCCCCCGATGTAATGGTAATTTCTGTCTCAGGGTCATAGGTGATGGAATATAATTCTTCAGTTTTCGTTGATATCGCTTCGCGGAGAACTTGAACTCCGGGCATGGGAGCATATTGGTTCAATCCTTTACGCATGTATTTTTCAACCAAATCAACCAATTGAGGCGAACAGTCAAAGCCAGGGAAGCCCTGCGACAGGTTTATGGCCTTATGTTCGAGGGCCAATTTCGACATAACACTGAAAATTGAAGTCTGAACCGCCGGTAATTTGGAGGTAACTATGGAGGGAAATTTAGGCATGAAATCTAAAAATCAATACTTTATAAAATAAACAATGCTTCACTGCGGCGAATGTAAATTTAACCTTTCGGCGTAATTTACATTGGTATTCGCCTTACTTTTGCCGAATAAAATTTACCTGATGACTATTGAAACTAACAAAGTCGTTTCCGTTAACTATACTCTTACCGTGAGCGACAATAATTTTCAATCAGAAGAACTGGTTGAAGAAACTGCTCCCGAAAATCCGTTTACCTTTTTGTTTGGGTCAGGTGGCCTACTCGAAGATTTCGAAAATAACCTGAACGGATTGAGTACAGGTGCCTCGTTCGATTTCAAAATTACAGCCGCAAACGGCTATGGGATTGCCTCACAGGAAAATGTTGTACGCATTCCAATTCAGGCTTTTGTGGCTCCTGGTGAAGAACTCGATACAGAAATGGTTGCCGAGGGGAATTTTTTACCAATGGTCGATGATCAGGGAAACCATATGCAAGGCCTCGTAGTTGAGGTGGGAGCAGAGTTTGTGGTGATGGATTTCAACCATCCCCTTGCCGGTAAAGATTTGCATTTCGTAGGTTCAGTGCTCGATATCCGCGAGGCTTCAGACGAAGAACTCGCTCACGGGCACGTGCATGGTCCTGGAGGTCACCAGCACTAAACCCAGGTCTTAAGACCTAGGTAGGATCTGATCAAGAATTCCAGCAAGAACCTTCGTTTGCTCTTCGCGTGTAAATTTTAAGGCATAGCTTCGGTCGGTACTTTCAACGACATTGCGCTGTTGCAGAAATGCATTAAAGTGTTTTTCGAGAATTTCGAGAGCTTCTAAGTTTGTATTGGCAATAAATCCGAGTTCGTAAGGCCCAAATGTTTCGTCGAGCACATCGCCGTCGCCCGGACAGACCAATACTGGCTTACCCAATCCAAGGTATTCGTAAATCTTGCTCGAAGGAATTCCCTTTGCATCGCGGTGTGAGATCATCAACAAAAGATGCGATTTGGCCTGCATGGTAAGCACCTCCGAACGCGGTATGCGCGGACTCATCCACAATACATCCTCATATCCTTGCATCAGCTTTTCGACGCGTGCCGCAACTTCCTTGAGAAAAAGAATACCCGGGAAACGAATCTTTATCAGGCTGCGGTGTTCGGGATACTTATCGACCAATTGCTTCAAGGCATCCAATACCACTTCGATTTGCTGCGAAGGATAGAGCATTCCGTTGTACAAAACCGTAAATTCATCGAATGGCTCCAGATCTTGATAATTGGTATAGTCAGCGGGAAAAAAGCCGTTCTGAACCACATAACCGGGAACGCCGGTAAAGCCCGAAATCTTCTCGGCATAATGTTTCGAAACGGTCGTGATGCACGAAGCCGTTCCGATGTACTTACGCTCACTGCGCCCTTCGAGCTTGCGCAAAAAGGCATCAAGCAGGCCACGCGATTCATTAACATTTGAGGTGTTCCAGTCGTCGCGGTAATCGGCTATCCAGGGTAAACGATGTGTATGGTGCAAGCAATAACCGAAACGAAACAGTTCAAACGGATTGCCCGAAATTATCACAGCCGCCACATCCTGGTTGTCTGAAATGTATTTATCGGCAAATCGGTACAGATTTGAAAACGGAATAAGCGAAGTGATAAAATGATGGCCAATCAGTTCAATCAGCGACAACGCTTTTCGCACCAAAACAAATTTCGACTTTCCATAGCGAGAATAAAGTTGGTCGCGCAAATTGCCCCTAAAAGGCAAATAATGTACGGTGTAGTCTTCGTTTTCTTCGGTAATCAATGTTTTGCCCGATACATGGTGCATATCTTCGGGTCCATTGATTACGTGCTCCCAGTTGCGCGTTACAATTATCGGGTCGTATCCAAATTTCTTTAAATACTTCGCCCAACCCAGACTACGTTGCCCGGCCGTTAAGTTGCAGGGTGGAAAAAAATAGGTGATAATGAGCACCTTTTTATTCGGCATCGCTAAACAAGGCTAAAAAGTTCGGCGAATTCGACTCGACCGAAAAGTGATTTTCAATTTTCTCACGGGTGCGTTTCCCCATCTCAATCAAACGCTCGCGGTTACTTAGCAATTCGCGCAATGCGTTCGCCCAGTCCTCATCGTTTGTGCAAACATATCCGTTAATTCCATGATCAACAATGCGCGTATTAATGCCAACTGGCGATACCAGAGCAGGAATTCCCAGCGCCATATATTGCAAGGCCTTGAAACCGCACTTTCCGTTCGCCCATTTATCGTCTTTCAGCGGCATGATTCCGATGTTAAACTGAACCAGGTCTTCGATTTCACTGTCTTTGTTCCATTTGCAGTACTCGAGCGATTGCAGCTCGATTTCGGGTTTGAGGTCTGATATGACTTTAAACGTAAAATCAAATTCCGCTTCCAGTTTACGCAATACAGGGAGAATTTCGTTGATGTAGCGAATGGTTGAATGGCTGCCGGTCCATCCGATTACCGGCTTATGTTGTGTGTGTTCGTTTACTGTGTTGTGGTAGTTTTTCGTGTCGATGGTGGTTGGATTATATACCACAGTTGAATTGTATTTGCGGGCATATTCACAGAGATATTCGTTTCCGCACGATACTTTAAAAGCGTAACGGCATATGTTCTTTACATTTTTATACCCTTTCAGAAACGAGAAAAAAGAATTGGCCTCTGAATAATTGGGGATCCAAATAGCATCATCGAAATCGTAAATAATTTTCTTGCGTAAAAGGCGTGAGGCGATGAATTCGAAAAATGCCGGTCCGATTGGAGTCGCTTCGCGGTGAATGAAAATATAATCGTACGATTTGAGGTTGAATAACAAGGCAAACCGATTGAACAATCCCGAAAAGATACCCCAGGCTTTCAGATGAAATCGCCCCGGTTTATACAGAATTTCCCATACCGCCTCGCTCAAAAAGGGCTTAATGTGGAATCGGATTCCCTTTGATTCGAGCAATGGATAATATTGCTCAAAACGAAATCGCTGGCTTGGGGCCTTTCCGGTAGGGTAGGGTACAACAAAGAGAATCTTCATCACGTTTGGGCGAAACTACTAAATTCGGGAGAAGCAATCAAAGTATATTCACTTCGCGTTCGAGAAGCACGCCGAAAGTATCTTCAACGTTTCGCACAATATCTTCAGACAACTGCCAGATTTCGGCGCCGGTGGCTGATCCATAATTTACGAGAACAAGTGCCTGTTTGCTGTGTACACCCGCATCCCCGCGGCGGAATCCTTTCCATCCTGCTTTTTCGATGAGCCATCCCGCAGCAATTTTTTTGAGGCCTTCTCCTGCCGGATATGCAGCCAATTCGGGATATTTCTCCCTAATTTTTTGCTCGATTGCTTCCGAAACAACAGGATTTTTAAAAAAACTTCCAGCATTTCCCAATACATTCGGATCGGGCAGTTTACTGCTGCGGATTGCAATAACAGCGCGACTCACATCCGCTATTCCGGGTTGCGAAATGCCTTGTGTTTCGAGCTCTTTTCGAATATCACCGTAATCGAGTTTCAGTTCGTGTTTTTTTTTGCGCAAGCGATAGGTAACTGAGGCAATCATGAACTGACCTTTCAAATCATGTTTGAAAACACTTTCGCGGTATCCGAAGGCACATTCCTGAAGATCAAAGGTTCGCAGCACACCGTTGGTTAAATCAATTGCTTCGAGCGACTGGAATACATCCTTTATTTCAACACCATAAGCACCAATATTCTGCATCGGACTGGCACCAACCAAGCCCGGAATGAGGGAAAGATTCTCGATACCGCCCCAGTTCCGTTCAATACAATGAAGCACGAATCGATGCCAGTTCTCGCCTGCTCCGGCCTTTACCCATACAAATTCATCCGATTCGTCGGCAATTTCGATTCCATGCAATTCGTTTTTCCAGATCCAGCCTTCGGGATTTTTGGTAAAAAGTAAGTTGGAGCCTCCGCCCAGAATGAACGCCGCACCTTGACCGGTTGCATCAGCAATGCGGCCGATATCGTCTATTTCGTTTACGGTGGCAACATTTCCGGATACATCGATGCCAAATGTATTGAGCCTTTTAAGCGAAATTGAAGGTTGCAGTTCCACGTTGGCTAAGCTATTGCGAAAGCTTTAGAATGTTAATCCTCCTTCGATAGAGTTTTGAACAGGCTTATTGAATAGTCGGAACTTTAGGCCCAACCTTATTGATTGGCTTTTTACGAATCAGCATGCTGATGGCCAAGCCCAGCACACTGCAGATAATGATGGTCGAAACGAAATACCGAATCAAATAATTCATCATTCCGAAACCGGATTTAATTTCGGTTTCTTTAAGCAATTCCGATTCGAGATTTAACTGTGCGGCTTTGATGATATTCAACTCATGGTTCATGCGTATGGTGAGGTAGTTGGGATTTACCAAAGCCACATAAAGCCAGACAAAAAACAAGGTTGCAATCGTACTGCTAATAACAAGAACCAGCACTGAGCGAAGACATTGCATGAAGGTAATGCTTCCGTCTAAATGCTTGTCGCGTTTGTATTTGAGTGTGTAATAAAAGCCTGTAAGCGGGATAAAGATGATAAGCCAGAAAATAAAATCGCGTAAATCGAGGTATGTCGAATGCAGGCCCATTGCTTTTTCCATAAGCAGCCAAAGGAAGCCCAGAAAGGCAAGTAGGATTCCGTTGCGTATTTCGAGTGAGCTCTGCATTGCGCCGGCAAGGTACAAATTTCTTCGGCGAATGATTCGGATGCATTGCAAAGCGCGTAAATTCGCAACATGCGTGTAGTTATGACCGTGAGCAATGATTTGGCAACCGACCAGCGGGTGCAACGCGTGTGTGCAACCTTGGCGCAAGAGGGTCATGAGATTTTGCTGCTCGGTCGGAAATTGTCCAACAGTTTGCCTTTTGAGTCTTCCACTTACCGCACAAAAAGGCTGCGGCTCTGGTTTAATCGCGGGCCACTTTTTTATGCAGAGTTGAATGCGCGCTTGTTCTTTATTCTGCTTTTCTCGCGGTGTTCGGTGATGCATGCCAACGATCTCGATACGTTGCTTTCGGTCTGGCTGATATCGAAAATCCGCAATAAGCATCTGGTATATGATACGCATGAGTATTTCACCGGGGTCCCCGAAATTCAGAAGCGGCCGGTGGTTAAGGCTGTTTGGAAACGTATTGAGAAATTCATTTTTCCGAAACTGAAGCACGTTTTCACGGTGAACGAGTCGATTGCAGATTTGTACCGCAACGATTACGGGAATAAGAGTATACATGTAATGCGGAACATCTCGCCTGCCAATGTTAAGATTGAGCTTGCGGATGATTTGGTTGCAGGTCTGCCTAGCAATTGCTTTCGAATTATTCTGCAGGGAAATGGAATAAATGTAGACAGGGGAGGCGAGGAAGCCGTTCAAATGATGCAATACCTGGATGATTGTGTGTTGCTGATTGCCGGAAGCGGGGACGTGATTCAGCGGTTAAAAGAGATGGTGCTTGAATTGAATCTGAGTGCTCGGGTTGTCTTTTTCGAACGTATGCCTTATGCGAAACTTTTGGGTTTAACGACTTGCTGCGACTTGGGGCTAAGCCTCGATAAGGATACAAATATCAATTACCGTTTCAGTTTGCCCAATAAAGTATTCGATTACCTCAGGGCCGGAATTCCGGTGCTGGCCTCCGACCTTCCCGAGGTAAGGCGAATTGTTGAAACGCATCAAACCGGATGGATTGCCGCTGAAGTGAATCCAAAAGCATTGGCAGAGCAAATTCAGCGCATTAAAAACGATTCAAACGCCTACTCGAACCTGCGCAGCCGACTACGAAAAGCATCTCTCGAATTGTGCTGGGAAAATGAATGCAAAGCCTTGCTAAATCTGTATAAAGGCTTGGAGCAAAGTGCTTTGTAGGGAATTTTTCCATATAGATACAGGAAGAAAAATTTGCTTCGTATTGAAAAATCACTACCTTTCAAATCACATTTAACTTTTGCAAGATGGTTAAATGAACTGCTTCCGAAATCGTGAATTTCACAGCAGTTTCGCAGGTTAAATTGCTACGTTATGGGAAAAGGTATACACATTTTTTCAGCAGAATTTACGCAACCGCTTGTGAATTGGGTTCTTGCCCTTCGCGGTTTTGCCGGCCTCGCACCTTTCTCGCCCAATGGGTTTCCGAATCGAAGTGATAAAGTTCGATTTGCCAAGAAGAGCTTTAGTACGCCCAAAGTGTTGAATGTTTGGTTTATAGATGACGACCCCATCAACAACATTCTGAACCGCAGCCTTATGGAAGATCATTTTCCCGGGGTGCAACTGGCCATTTTTCAAGATGCACGCAAGGCGCTCAATGAATTGGCAAATTCGAAAATGCCTACGCCCGATTTGATTTTTCTCGATTTGAATATGCCCGGGTTCGATGGCTGGGATTTCATGGAAGCATTTACAGAATGTTCCTATTCAGCAAAGGTTTTCATTTTAACATCATCGATTGATCCTGAAGACCGGAATGCTGCAGATTTTACGAAAAACTTAGCTGGGTTTTACTCTAAACCGCTTCTGCCGGAAATGATCAAGGACGCCTTCGAAAAAGCAACACGGCAATAAAATCGTGTTCGGAGGCACATGCAATAAACAGCGCATTTACCATTAAAGATAGCGTTCGATTTTGGAAATAATTTCCTAAGGCGATAATCTGTACATTTGTTTCCGATGTCAAGATCTGTAGGTATTACCGTTTTAAGTGCGTTGTATTTCGCATCGGTATTCATTTCTTGCGGCGAATCTGCTAATTCAGGTTCCTATCATTTCCATTCGCCGGTTGAATACCATGATTTTATTGTTGATCAGCAAAATGTTATTATCCGACAGATGCTTAAGTTGAATGAACTGTACGATTCGGGTTCAGAAAAGGCGATTCGTGAACGTTTCGACAGTTTGCGGGCTTCATCAAAAGTATGCCTTACGAACATCAACAATTTGAGCGCATATGAAACGGACTCGACCTTGCAGAAAGATGCTTTGGCGCTTTTTACGTTTTATGATGCAGTGTTTTCCAAAGAATACGCGAGGATGCTTCAAATATTCTTAAAAGGAGAACAAGCCAGCGAGGCTGAGGTAATTGAGCTTAATGCCATCGTTGAATCGGTTGGATTGAAGGAAAAAGACTTGCAGGACAAACTCATTCAAAGCCAAAGCCGATTTGCCTCCGAACACCAATTCGAGTTTTCGGCCGACGGCGAATAAATCGCTCTAAGGCCTTCCCAGTTTCCTAAGGTGGTTAACATGCGAAACCAAAGCAACGCGCATTTTCGGATGTTCGATGTACTGGATCCCATATTCATCACAGGCTTTACGAATTATCTTGCTGATTTCGGGATAGTGCACGTGCGAGATTTTCGGGAACAAATGGTGCTCAATCTGGAAGTTCAACCCTCCAACCAACCATGAAATAACCTTGTTGCGGGTCGCAAAATTGGCAGTTGTTTTTAATTGATGCACAGCCCATTCATCGGGCATTTTACCACCTTCGGCAACCGGAAAGGAAGTCTCTTCGAGTGTATGCGCCAATTGAAAAACCGTTGCTAGAACAATCCCCGCGAAAAATGTCAATGAAATAAAACCTACTACCCACGCCACAAAACCAACACTCCAAATTGGAATCACAGCGAAGATTACTAAATGCAGGGCCTTGAAAAACCAAAACGAAGCATGTTCTCTAAACGACATTTTTTTGAGGGGCACCATACCAATTTTTCCAGTAAAGTACTTGCGGTAATCGGTAAAGAAGATCCAGTAAATGTACAACAAGGAATAAGCGAATATGAAGTACACATGTTGGTACTTGTGAATCTTGCGGTGCTCTTGCGTTTCGCAAAGGCGTAAAAACGGACGTGCTTCAATGTCGTCGTCGATGCCGTCTACGTTGGTGTATGCGTGATGAATAATATTGTGTTTTGTCATCCACAAAAAAACATTCGCGCCAAGTATGTTAAGCGATAAACCTGCAAGTTTATTCAACATCGGACTTTTACTGAACGAGCCATGCGCTCCATCGTGCATTATGTTGAAGCCAATGGCTGCGGTTAATCCACCAAGTACAATACATTCAGCAATCGCGAAAAAGACTGCCGGTGTATAAAAAACCAAATGCACGTAAACGGCAATGTAGGTAATTGTTAAAATGAATGCTTTCAGATACAGGCGAAAATCTCCTGTAGGAGCTTTGCCGGTTTGCTCGAAGTACTCGTTAATTCGGCGTTTCAGTTCGTTGTGAAATCCTCCTTGGATGGTTGCAAATTTTGGTAATGCCATGGTTGTAGGGTTTGGGTAAATTTCCCTTATTGTTTGCGAAGTTACGTGTTAATTGCTATTGGAACCTATGCAATAAAGTTTGGTTCAGGATAATTTTCAACAAATGAAATGCTTATTGGTTCAATGGCTCTATCCAATCGGGTCGTTTCCAGACACTAAACTCTGCTTTTGCCATGTTGGTTCCGGGCTTCACAAAATTTTGAAAATCGCGGCCGTTAAAGGCAACGCGAATCCTCGCTTCAATAATGGGATCTGTTAATCCCTCCTTTTTACGCAAATCTTTTTTCATGAATTGCACAAACTGCCACACCATATTCGCATGCTGGCCCATGTAACTTATTTGCATGGTGTTAATGATCCTGCCCAGCGGATATGGCCTGAGGCTTTCTGATTCGGTTGCTTTGTAGAAAAACGTTGCATCCACATTTTTAGCGTGCATTTTCATACGCCACGAAAAAAACTGCGCCTGGCCAGTCCAATCAACATCTTTTCCGATTAGCAAGTAGCGAAACGGCAATAACACTTGAAAAGTCAGAAATACAATGAGAGCAATTTGTATTCGCCGCTGCGGAATTGCGGGTAGTTCTAGCACCTTTTTGCCGGGGGGTAACGGCTTCGCTCCAATGCCCAGTTTCCCCAACCAATTTTTTAGTATTGCGGGTGGTATGAATAAGATATTGCTTGCAATCATGAACATCGGAAAAATCCCGATATCGCCGCCTTCGCCCATGTTAAACACGAAGGTGTTGTTGA
>CANMGM010000026.1 GCA_947497195.1 Bacteroidota bacterium | reverse complement strand
CGATGCCTTGACCATTTACCGAATACACATCATACGTAAACTGCGCTACCGGCAAATTGGGTAATTCTGCGCTGAAGGACCTGTCTTTTTCGCGGTTAAAATCCAACAACTCGCGCTGCACACCGGCATGTTCCGAATAAATGTAGCCATAGGCGGGTACCGAATCGTAATTGCTTTGCAAATAAGTTTTGGAGTAATGTCCTTTTAAGGTACCTGAAATGTGCGTTAGGGGCAGTTCGCCTCCAAGTTTGAGCCTCCAGCTAATGGCGTCGGTGTTTTTAGAAACTTCCCATGCGGGCGACATGCTCGGAGAGTTAAACGAAATAGGGAATTTTGAGTTGATTCCTATTGATCCTTTAACCAAAATGTCTCGTCCTTCAAACTTGCGCTCTTTTCCAAGCGTATATTTCGCTGAGGGCGTGAACGAAAGTGATTTTATGCCTTCGCGCGCATTAACGTCGAGTCCCAGACTCAGGCCGAGTTGGGCACTTTGCTTGTTTTGCGAATATTTACCGCTAAAGTTGGCTCCAAAGCCATAACCCGCACCTGCTTTGTTGTTCAGTGAAAAGTTGGTTCCCAGCGAACCCATCAGGTTAAAATCGCCCAATTCGCCACCGAGTGAAGAGGCGACATCCATTCCCAGTTCGATTTCCCAGCCCTCGTACGTGCTTCTCGACACACTCAACTCGGCTCCTCCCGAAATGGAGGCTTCTAAATCGCCGGTTGAAAAGCCTGTAATTTCCACGTCGGCACCAACAGCAGCTCCACCTTCTTCTTGAGGGCGCATGTTAATCTCCTTTGTCACCACATCGCCTTTGTAATCGTCGGGCAATCCGCGCACATCACGGCTAATCGAACCTACATCTAAGCTCCACCCAAGGCCAACGCAACCAGCTTCGCTTTCCATTTTCACCGCCTCGCTCGAATACGACATCGAAATTGGATAGCCGCCTACATCGAGCAAATCAATGCCGTAGCTGAAATTTCCGCTAAACAAATTCACTATGTTGGTATTTCCTGCCTGCTCAAACTTTTGTACTTCGGGCGATGATGGGCCTCCATCTGATTCAAGAGGTGCAGCAGCCTCGGCATGTGCAGAATTTTTAAATGCCGTGTCTTCGTTCGAAAAAGGAATGCCCGCAAAATATTTCCGTGAATTGAGCCTGTTGGCAACCGCTTGCGCCGGAAAAGTGATTTGAATATATTCTACCAGAAGCAACATAATTGCTATTTGGGCGGCGTGACGTCGAAAAATGTTCATTTCCCTATTAGTTTAAGAATTTGAAACTTGCTTTCTGAATGTTTCCCTGAGGGTCGGTTACCTGAATTTCGTAGCGTTTGCCAGAAATTAGCTTACCCGCCATATCGATGCGGTAATAATTTATTCCGTAATGCGAATCGAGCATTTGACTATGCACTACCTGAAGGCGTGTGTCGAGTATGCGAAACCCTATTTTTCGCTGGTCGTAGCGGTTGTTGTATTGAAAATTCAAATGCCCTTTATCGGTAATGCTATAGTTGCTTCCAAGAGAAGTTCTTAATTCCATGTATGGTATTCCGGGAACGGCTTCGTTTTTTGATGCGGGTTTATTGTTCTGCGTTGCGTTGTCGGGTTGCTTGGGAATACAGTAGAAGAAACTGCCGGGCTCGCTGGTGGCAACTGTTTTATTATTAATCTCGGCAGAAACCAGCCATGTGTAGCGATGATTTGGCCTGAAATTTCGGGCATTGATGCCGTACTGCACCAGAGGTGTTGGAATTCCATTTCGTTCGTAAAACAAGGGGTTTGTTTGCGCCGCACTCAATGTGGTTTGAACGTTCTGGGCCTCATAAATTCGCAAGGTGTAGGTAAAATTTTGTCCCTTGAAAACCGGAGGCGGCAACCACGTAAAATAGGGATAGGTATCGCATAGTGTATCTTGGTTTTCGGGACTAAGCAGGATGGGAGGCGTGTACGAATCGACAGTAAAATTGTAACACACATTCCCTAACTCCGAACTATCAGAAGCCGAAAACGCAGTAATGCACAATTCATAATCGCCGGCAGGAAGTCCGTTGGATTGAAATCCGTACTGCCTTAACTGTTCATCCTGATACAGGATATCAAAGGGCTCTAATCCAACATAATTTTGGGTGCCGAGCGTGCTCAATCCGGGAGGAACGAATCGAGCCCGGCTCCTTATTTCATAGATTTTACCGCGCGAAGCCTCGGTGGCAATTCCATAAAAATATGCGTTTATAGAAGAATTGGCCGTGTTCGTAAGAGCTAGCTTCCATTCATCTCTGCGCGAAAGTGTGTATTCGCTTCCGGGTAGAATTGAAAGTTGGAAGCTTTGGCCCGACAAGCGAATCAACCCCAAAATTAATAGTATAGACAAGCGATACTTCATGAGTTACACGATTATTAATTTGAATCCAAATTAACATTCGGGTATTAAAATAAAGATTAACGTGCTGTATTAATCGTGAAAATAATCACCCAATGCATTGTTCGAGAATACTACCGATGCGGGCCAGGTTATATCTGGCGAAGAAAAGGATGCATATATGCCGTAGCCAATGCTTCCGCTGATAGTTGCATCTGAGATGGTAAAACTACCTGCAGACCATGAGCCTGCGCGGATATTGGCTTTTTGCGACGTGTTGCCGGTAAACGAACCTCCTCCTCCAAATGATATATCGGCAAATTGAATCGCGTTTTGTGGAAGTGTACTTTGGAAGGCAATTCCTTTCCATGCACCGGCCAAGGCGGTTTCGCCTGTTAACGTGATGCGTTCGGTGGCAGTACCGACAATACGCATCCATGATCCGGTTGAATAATCGCCGCTGCACAAACCGGCGCCTCCTGCAAAATTAATTGTAACGCCCGGGTTTAACGTAAGGCTCCCATTATCGTTGTAGTAACCAGCAGCAACAACCTCCTCTACACGATAAGGAATACTGGTTTTCTTCCAGATATGATCGCCATAAAGCCGTCCACCTCTAATGTTGATGAACTGATTTGCATTGGCCGTATAGGTGCTTGAGGTACCATCGAGCACATTTACAGTTGCCCCTAAAATATTGAGCGGATAGCGCGCGCATTCAGAAATTGAGTTGGCCTGATATACCGAAATCGGATTTTGTGAATCGGTGTCAAGTCCCTCAATATAAATTCCATCGCGAGCACTTTTACTGATGGTGCTGTTCAGGATTTTAACCAGAGACGATTGACGAAGTCTGATGGCCGCCTTAACATCTGATCCGTCGAATGAGCCCGAACCGGCATGCGAAATGGTGCAATAACGCAGTTCGTTCTCGGGGCTGTTCGACCGAATAAAAAGGCCCTGCCAGATGCCTGCCAAAGCAGATTCTCCCTGAAAAATGATTGGCGCACTTGCGTTACCCACGGCTACAATGGCACCATTGCTTTCGATGGTAATGGATGCATTGTTGGCACACTGAATTACAACTCCGGGTGCAATGGTAAGCTTCGCCGAAACCACGAGATCGCAATTTAAAATATAATCAATCCCTTCACCCCTGTCGGCCCAGGTTGTTGGACTTGTAATTTCGGCGCAGGGAATATTGGGGTCGATGGCATCCTCCTCGTCGCGACGACATGCCCCTGTGATTAATGTAAAAAATGCAATTGCTGCCATTGAGAGGCTTCGAAGACGGATAAATGAAGGTGTTGCCATAGATTTAGCTTGGTTTATGTTGCACAAAAATGTTTATTCGGATACACTTATTTAAGCTCATTTTATAAGTGGTTGAAATGAACCTATAAGTGGTTGGTTTTTATACTTAATTGGAACAGCAGAATTAACCTAATGCCATTTATAAATTGATAAACTCCATAAATTCATCTTTCTTTCTGCGCGAAACGGCCAGCTCGGCACCGTTCACCATTTCCACGAAGCCACCATCTACCTTTGAAAACTTTTTAAGATGGTGCACATTGATCAATGAAGAATGATGAATTCGGAAAAAGCCTTTTTCTGAAAGCAGTTTTTCAAACTCTCCGATAGACTTAGAAGACACCAGTTTACTGCCATCCGTCAGAAACAACTCACAGTAGGACCCATCGGAGGTGCAATAAATAATTTCTTCGGGCTCGAGAAAGTAAACGCCTTTTTCGGTCGAAATATGAATCTTCTTCAAGCCCTGCTGCGCCTTCATAAACTGAAGAAGTTCCTGTATACCGCTTTCGGGATTTTCGCGCGAATCGAGCACTTTTTGGACCGCCTCTTTTAGTTCGTCGCTGTCGATGGGCTTAAGCAAATAATCAAGAGCCGAAACACGAAAAGCCTTCAATGCAAATTCATTATAGGCGGTGGTGAAAACAATCTGGATTTTGAGTTTACTTAGTTTTTCAACGAGCTCAAATCCATTCATTCGCGGCATCTCGACATCCACAAACAGGATGTCGGGCTTGAGAGCAGGAATTTCTTCGAGTGCCTCAAGCGGCGCCGTAAAGGTTTTAACTACCTGTACTTCGGGACACTGCTTTTCGAGGGTATATTGCAGGAATTCTATCCCTTTCACTTCATCATCAACTATTACAGCATGTAATTTATCTTTCATAACTATTATGGTTCGTTTCGTATGGCAATTTTAAGTGTAACCAATGTTCCGCAAGGGCAACCGCTATCATCTGTTAAGTCTTCAACGGATACCGAATCATCGCTTTCGCTGTTTTGGCCTGCATTAAAATTTACAATCCGCTGCCGGGTAATGGCTAGCCCGTAGGACTTGCTCTTCAGGGACGTCTTGCTTTTCATTGCTCCGGCAGCAGCCCTGCCAATCCCATTGTCTTGAATTGTAACGATCAGGTATCTATCTGATTTGTTCACCTCAATATGAAGCTTTCCGCTTGTTTCTTTATGTAAAAGTCCATGCCAGATGGCATTCTCCACAAAGGGCTGAAAAATCATTGGCGGAATAAAAACAGCCGAAGTGTGTAGGTTTGAATCTACTTCGACTTTACTTTCAAAACCCGATGCAAAGCGCATCTTTTCAAGATCGATGTAAATCTTTAAGGCCGACAATTCCTGTTCGAGCGAAACAAACGGAACCATGGAATTGTCGAGAATCAGGCGAATAAGTCTTGAAAATTTGGTGACAAAACGCGATGCCTCATCGGGGTTATTGCCAACGATGAAGCCGTTAATCGAATTCAGGCAATTGAAAATAAAATGAGGATTCATCTGACTACGCAATGCCTGGTTTTCAAGCTCGGCCATTTGCTGCCTGATTCTGTTCTTCTCTGAGGCTCGTTTTTTAACGGAAGCAATGCGTTTCCGCACAACAAAAAAGATTGAGCCGAATATCAGAATAACTACAAGCAATCTGAACCAGATTGTTTTCCAAAAAGGCGGAGTAATAATGATTTCAATTGAATGCTCATTGCTACACCAATTGCCCATCCCGTCTTTGGCCCGAATGTGAAGGCGGTACGTTCCGGGCGGCAGGCCCGAATACGCTACTTCAGAACTTGAGGCGCGAATCCAATCTTTATCCAAACCTTCGAGCAGCGTAAAAAAATAAAAATCGTTCCGCCCGAATGCATCCGGTATCGTAAAGCGAAACGCAAGGAGATTTTCGGTGTACGAACGTTCTATTTTGCGGAGTGAACGGTAAGCACTATCAGACTTAAGTGGTTCGCCCAAAACCGAAATGCCGGTTACAATAATATTTCGATTGGCACCGGATGCCAGCAATGCTTCGGGCTTGAATCGAATAAAACTACTCAATCCGCCCATATAAATAAATCCATCTTCATGGTATTCAATTACATTGGCATCTCTGAGCGAAAGACCCTGTGCGGCTCCCATGTTGCGGATAAATCCCGTCTGCGGGTTCAAAACCGAAACGCCTTCGTCCGAAAGTATCCAAATACGGTCTTGGGAATCGGCACAAAGCGATACGAAACGCGAAATGTTCAACCCGTCTTTTTGGGTGTAAAACCGAACCTCATTGGTTTCTGGGTTTAATCGCGCAAGGCCGGTTTGCCCTTCGAGTAGCCACACTATACCATCATTTGCAACAACAATTTGATTAATTACTTGCGGCAAAGCCTTTGACGCTGACGAAAGTGAAATCCAGTTGGCTTTTTGTTGGTTCGGATTGAACCGAAATAATCTGCGGCTGTGTGTTATACCATAAAACCAACCCTTTTTTCCGGGCTCCAAACTAAGCAAGCGAATTTCTGAATCGCCCAGAAGCCTTGATAGGGCAGGATAAAAATCATGCAAGGCATCCTTTTTCGGCGCATAGGCATAGAGATGATTGGCACAGGTTATCCACACGGTATCGCCCACATGTGATAGTCGGTAAACCGTTTGCTCGGAAATAAGCTGTTCTGATTTGGTAGCATACCGAAGCGGTTCCAGCTTTCGCTCTCCATTTTGGGCAGTAATAAGCTGCATCAGGCCACGATGTGTTCCCCACCAGCATTCGCTGGGCTTAAATGGGCTTTTCAGGGCCGCCTGAATCGATGTGCCCTGGTTTTCGAACGAAGCCGGATGTTCAATGTCTGCCTCCTTTGAGTTTTCATCGAAAACATAAACTCCTTTGGTGTAATACGTTCCGACATAAATTTTCCGCTCCTTCGAGCTGGGAAAAAAACTTGAGATTACAGAAATGCCAAGCTGATCGTTGGACGGCCCAGATCCATTAAACTGTTCGAACGAATCATTGTTGCCAAGGAGAATATGCAAACCCCCTTTTGAACCGAGGGCAAAATTATTCCCAACCGCATTTATACAAAAACCCGAACCCTGACTTCGGATGCTCAATGGATTTTCGGCTTCAAATTCGAGTTTTTGAATTTCGCCCGTAAGGATATTATACATCCCAAACCCTTTATGCCGGTTGCTGAAAACAAGCCTGTTTTTATCGATGAAGCAGAGTTGACCGGAATGATTTATGCCATCAATTTTGTTGTTTGGATCGATGGTAATCGTGCGCCACGTGTTTGTTTTGGGCGCATAAATGCGGATACCCATACCCCAATTACCGCAATAAATATTTCCGTCGGCTCCTACCGCAATGCCCTGAAGCAAGTCATCCGAAATATCGCCCGACTGATGAGTCTTAAAGCTGCGGTTTTGAGGATTAAACGACAACAGACCGGCCCGTGTGCTTATCCAAAAGAGCCCGTTTACATCAGATGATACATCTAAAATCTCATTGAAATTATAGCCGCCTTTTCGCTTATCGAACGAAAAAGTCGAAAACGTGCTTGTGTTTCGATTGAAACAGGCCAGCCCTTTATTCCAAAAGGCAACCCATAAATTGCCTCTTGAATCTTCGATAAATGCCGTTGGTTTATTGCAGCCCGCCTCGTTCGGATTATCGGGGTTAAAAACGTAGCGCGTGAACCGTTCCGTTTCGGGATTAAACACCGATATTCCTCCGTCTTCTACGCCAATCCAAATTAACCCGGTTCGGTCTTGAAACAATTCAACAATCAAATTACCACTCAAGCTATTGCTATCGAGCGGATTGCACGTATAATTTGTAAATGTTTTACCGTCGAAGCGCGATAATCCTCCTTCTGTTCCTATCCAAAGAAAGCCGTCTTTGTCGAGCAATGTGCTGTGAACCGCATTGTTTGCAAGTCCCTGCTCGGCTGTGTAATTGAAATACCGCATGGCCTGCTCCTGCCCGCTTAGAAACAGCGGCATAAGCAGAAATACAGAAACAACCTTGCGCAATACGTCCATCATAAGCTAAATCAAAAGTAACTTATGGCCGCGAAACAAAATCATTACACTTTATTAACGGCCCTATTGGCTTGATAAGTGGCCGAGTTTTTAGAATAAGTGGTAATAAAAAGGCTGCCTGTGGGGGCAGCCTTTTTATTTCGGTTTTTTGTAAGCCTATGGGAATACACCCAACGAATTGTAGGATGTAGCGATTTTCTTTATCGCTGTTACAAATGCTGCTGTGCGTAAATCGGGAACACCTGCACCACTGTGCAATTCGTTGCGGATTGCGTGGTATGCAGTAATCATGGTTTCTTCAAGACCTGAATAAACAAGATCAAGCTCGTCGGCACCGCGTTCAATTAATTCGCGCTGAGCGGATGTTGCCATGTTGCCTGTCATTTGCTCAACAACACTCAACATGTTTCTAC
Source organism: Bacteroidota bacterium (assembly GCA_947497195.1). Taxonomy (GTDB): domain Bacteria; phylum Bacteroidota; class Bacteroidia; order M30B66; family M30B66; genus CAMCXT01. The sequence continues at coordinate 7,444 of CANMGM010000026.1, read as the reverse complement.
CGGCAGCTTCATCATACCGTTTGCCCAAACGACCAAAACGAACGTGGCTGATGTTCTTCAGGTATTCAAAATAAGATACAGTAACACCACCTGCATTTAAGAAAATATCGGGGATGATATAAATGCCTTTCTTATTGAGAACTTCCTCGGCATCGGCTGTAACCGGACCATTAGCTGCTTCGGCAATTATTTTACACTTGATGCGGTCGGCGTTGTCTTTGTTGATCTGGTTTTCGAGTGCCGCTGGAATAAGCACATCGCACTCCAGTTCAAGGGCTGCATATTTATCGATGGTAGTCGTTCCTGGGAAGTTGAGAATGCTTCCGGTTTTATTGCGATGAGCCTCCAAGGCCATAGGATCGATTCCATCGGCATTGTAAATCGCTCCATCCCATTCGGCGATGGCAACAATTTTACCTCCGCCTTGATGCACAAATTTGCAGGAGTGGAAACCAACGTTTCCAAAACCTTGAACAACGAACGTTTTTCCGGCAATGCCCGGTGTCATTCCCCAGCGTGCGCAGTCTTCGGCAACACTTAATGCTTCGCGCACTCCGTAATACACGCCTAAGCCTGTAGCTTCTTTACGTCCGCGAATACCGCCCTGCGAAACAGGCTTTCCGGTAACGCATCCTAAGGCATTGATTTCGTTCGGGAAAAACGTTGCGTATGTGTCAACAATCCAAGCCATTTCGCGCTCGCCCGAACCGTAATCGGGAGCAGGCACATCGATGCCCGGACCAATGAAGTTCTTTTTTATAAGCTCTGAAGTGTAGCGACGTGTAATGCGCTCCATTTCTTCGGCAGAAAGTTTACGCGGATCTACTTTGATTCCGCCTTTTGCACCACCAAAGGGCACATCAACGATAGCGCACTTGTAGGTCATCAAGGCCGAAAGCGCCATAACCTCATCCTGGTTAACGCCCATGCTGTAGCGGATACCGCCTTTCGTTGGGAGTTTGTGGTGACTATGTTCTGAGCGGTATGCCTCAATTACCTGATAGTCGTTTCCGATTTTAACCGGAAAGCGAATCTGGTAAACGCTATTGCAATGCTTAATTTGTTCGAGAATACCTTCGGGCACATCAATAAACTTGGCTGCCCGATCGAAATACTTGAGGACGTCGTTGAAGAAACTTACCTCGTTGTTGTTCGAATGATCTGACATGAATTCTTTTTTTTGTTTGAAATGGGATTATCGGGGGCAAACGTACATATTTTTTTAACGAATATGCAAGCCTCTTTCAATCATATTTTGCCTTAACTTAAACAATAAGTTATCATGAATTCGAGTTCGATAAGCGCCATAGCTTCGGAAAATACTTTACAAGCCAAACGACTATTGATAAACTACCGGCAATAAAAAAAATTAGGCAATACGATTTAATACCCAGGCTATAGAATTCATCCGTCATCCAAATAGAATTTGCCGTAATCCAAAATGTTACCGACAAATTCGGCAGGAAATCACCCATGTTTTTCCGGCAAATCCAGGTAAGATAAACCGATAAAAGTAAGGTAGGGGCAATCATTATCAGGCCCAGCGGCCTCCAAACCAATGCCCAGCAGGCATCTTTTATGAGCCAGAACGGCAAGTGCAGGTTCTCTAATAGGCGCAATCGCATTACGCAAAATTAATGCGAATTGATGATTCTGTGTTATCAACATGTCATTCTTGACAAATCAAATTTCACCAGTTGTGAGCCCAATCGATTTAGTACGAAATTTCATCCACCAAACTGAAACTCAAAAACAAATCGGTTTGTGGCTAATTTTCCTGTATGCGCGAAAACCCTATTTTACGCTCATTTTCCGCCCTAATCTTTACATTTTTTCTTACTGTTTTTGCTTCGGGCCAACTCTTTGCCCAGGAGAACTGCAACAACGGAATCGATGATGATGGCGATAATCTAGTTGACGTATTCGACCCCGATTGCCCTTGCGATAACGAGATTCTGCTTTGCGAACCCACTTGCGAATTTTCGTTTCCGGGCGGCGCGCTAAACTTTCAATCGCAGTGGACCAGCGCCGAAACCATTCCGGTATACCAAACACCACTTGTAGCCGATATCGACAACGACAATACGCCCGAGGTGGTAATTCTGTCGAGCAACAGTTTGGTTTCCTCAGAGCCGAGGCGGGCGAAAGATCTGTTGATTATAAATGGCGCAACAGGAAACACCGAATTAACCATTACGACTCCTTTCCTCGCATGGGTTGGGCCCAATCCGGTAGCAATCGCCGATATCGACGACGATGGATTCGGCGAAATCATCGTAGCGGCGATGGATCATCCAGACAATGCAGCAGGCGACCGCCGTTTCTTGTTCTGTTACGAACACACCGGAGCATTAAAATGGAAATCAGATTCTGAATACGGATACCCCGGTGTTGCTCGATTTGGTTCTGCGCTCGGCATTGCAGATATGAACAGCGATGGGATTCCTGAAGTGTACGTTTACAATCAGGTATTTAACGCATTAACGGGTGCTAAACTTGTAGAAGGCGGCTCCACAGGCGGCATGGCGGTAATGACACGCCAACCCTTCGGAGATGTGGCCAATCCCGTTGCAGCAGATTTAACTTCCGACCCTGGCCTTGAACTTGCCTGCGGAAATACTGTTTACGAAGTTTTAATTGCAAACACGGCTGGCACGGCAGGAAACACCATCACACCCATTACAATTCTTGCAAAAAATGATGGGTACACCTCCCTTGCCGATATCGACCTCGATGGAAATCTTGACGTGATTGTTGCCAGTGAAGGATCAAATGGCGAAATCTATGTCTGGAATCCCAACAACGGAAGTCCTTCGGTAATCGCATCGCGCACGCTGCCCAATACAGGAGGTAACTGGATTGGAGTGCCCTTCGTGGGCGATATGGACAAAGATTGTGAACCCGAAATTGGCGTTACCCGATCAACACGCGTATACGCTTTAGATTATGATGGTTCGGGAACATTACAAAGCAAATGGACACTTACAACTTCCGATGCATCCGGATTTACCGGCATCACTATGTTCGACTTTAATCAGGATGGTACGCAAGAGCTGGTTTACCGCGACGAATCGACTCTTCGGATTATTGATGGCTCGGGAAGCACTCCGGTTACCATCGGAACGAACACCTGCGGCTCCGGAACCGGTTCTGAAATGCCCGTTGTTGCCGATGTGGATGGCGACGGACAAGCCGAAATCTGCGTGAGTTGTCAAACCAGCACGATTCAACTGGGACAGTTAAATGTTTTCGAAGCTACCGGACAGCCATGGGCGCCCTGTCGAAGCATCTGGAATCAATTCAATTATTTCAATATAAATATAAACAGCAACCTGAGCGTTCCACTTCAGCAACAACAGCATCAGGTTTTGTTGAGCACTGTTACTTGTCCGTTTAGCACCTGTAGCGAAAACCGTCCCTTTAACAGCTTTCTCACACAGGCAACGTTCTTAACGCAAGAAGGCTGCCCGATTTATCCCGCTGCCGACATTTCGCTTTCGCTGGTTTCCGGAATTTGCAACGGTTCAACCGAGTACAACCTCAGCGTACGCATCAACAACATCGGCGGAGGATTGGCCCAGCAAGGTTTCCCAGTACGCTTCTATGCCGGCAATCCCTTTACAAGTGCCGCAACCGAACTTGTTCCCACAGGAGGGACAGCCATTTCTACGTTAAATCTGCTTCCCGGCGAAACAGAAACGATCAGTGTTACGCTCGATATTTTATCGCTTCCCAAGCCATTCAACCTATTTGCAGTATTGAACGATGATGGCACAACCGCACCGCCTTTCAACTTCCCCTTAAGCAGCATTCCCGATTGCAATTATGGCGACAATGTGGTTTTTGTGCCGGCAATCAACTGTTGCCCATTCGGAGATCTTAGCCTGGGAGATTTTTCGCCCGCAGGAGCAACGTTATGCCAGGGCGATGGCGAAACCATCAGCATTTCGGCAACAAGTTCGGCTGGTTTAACCAATGCAACATTTACATGGACTGCTCCCGATAACAGTATTGTTAGCAATGACTCAATTCTTGTTTCCCAAAATGGAACATACATTATTGTTGTTGAGGATGATGCGCAGTGCGAAATCAGCGACTCGGTAGCTATTACCGTATTTCCTTTGCCAACCGATGCGGTAGCCGGAGCAGATCAGACCATTTGTTTTGATAACACCGCGCTTGAAGCGAATATTCCTGCAGTTGGCACAGGCGCCTGGACGCCCATTTCGGGTAGCGGAACCGTTGCCAATCCTTCTTCGCCGACGAGCAACGTAAGTGGAATTGCAGTAGGAACAAGCCTTTTCGAGTGGAAAATTATCAGCGGTGGAATCTGTATTTCAGCAGATACGGTTGCAATTACGCGCATTGCGGCGCCAACACCTTCAAATGCAGGAGCGAACCAAGAAGTTTGTGCCGATAATGCTAACCTTGGCGCTGTTGTTCCTACAATCGGAACAGGAAACTGGAGCTTGGTTTCGGGAAGCGGAATAATTGCAGATCCAAGTGATGCCGCCTCTGAAGTAACGAATCTAAGTCCAGGAACCAATGTGTTTCAATGGTCGGTAAGCAACGGTATTTGTCCGGTGAGCAATAGCCAAGTAACAATTACCCGCTTCGAAAATCCGCTACCTGCCAATGCCGGAACGGATCAACAAATTTGTGCAGATAACACCACATTAAACGCGGCTTCGCCAACACTTGGAAACGGGGTTTGGACACTTGTTTCTGGCAACGGAACATTTGCCGATGCATCCGATAATTTAAGTTCTGTTTCGAATTTAGCGGCTGGTAATAACGTGTTTCGCTGGACGGTAACAAACGGAGCCTGTTCTGCCGTTTTTGATGAAATTACCATTCTGCGCAATTTGCCGCCAAGCACAGCCACAGTTGGTTCCGACCAGCAAATTTGTTCTGAAACAGGAACAATAAACGCGACAGCACCAAGCATCGGAACAGGTCTCTGGACGATAAGTTCTGGAACGGCATCACTTGGGAGCGCAAGTTCTGCATCAACCAGTGTAAACAACCTCAGCATTGGAACAAATACGTTTACTTGGACAGTAACGAATGGAAACTGTCCTCCGTCGTCGGCATCATTGAGCATTCAACGCGATGAAGTGCCAACAACTGCAGTTGCCGGAAACGATCAGCAGTTGTGTGGCAATAGCGTAACATTGACCGCAAATACGCCTTCCGTTGGAACCGGGGCATGGAGCTTCAGCAGCGGAAGCGGAACACTGGCAAATCCGGCAAGCCCTTCGACGACTGCAAGCAATTTGGCAACGGGAATAAATCAACTTGCCTGGACCATAAGCAACGGAACGTGCCCAACAAGTGTTGATTTGGTTACTATTACGAGCGATGAGATCATTCCTGCCAATGCTGGATCAGATCAATCCATCTGTTCAACATTAGCAACGCTTGTAGGCAATTCGCCCTCTTCGGGAACCGGCTTATGGACAATTTTATCCGGAACCGGAACAATCGTAAATGCAACTCAGGCCAATAGCGATGTTACAAATATTGAAGCAGGAACACTAACATTGGAATGGACAATAACCAATGGCGAATGCATCAGCCGCGATACTGTAAGCATAACTCGTGCGCTTCCGCCGAGCGAAGCCAACGCTGGCCCAGACCAATCGCTTTGTGCAACAACAACTATTCTAGAAGCAACATCGCCCGACACCGGAACAGGAACATGGAGCGTGCTAAGCGGCAGCGCCACATTCGGCAACGCACAATCGCCCATCGATCAGATTTCGGGACTTGCAGTTGGCGATAACCTCTTAATCTGGACTGTTTCGAGTGGCGTTTGTCTGGTAAATACCGATACCGTAATTATAACCGTATCTGAAAACCCGATTGACCCCGATGCCGGCGAAGACCAGTCTATTTGCGCAGAAGATGCGCAGTTGAATGCCGCATCGACCGGTAATGGAACATGGACATTAATTTCAGGAAGCGGAGCTATTGCCGCTCCCAATCAGGCGAACACAAACATAACAGGCTTGGGTGAAGGCGAAAATGTATTCCGCTGGACGCAGGTAAACGGCGCATGCGAAGCGTTCGACCAAGTTACGATAACCCGGTTTTCACCACCAGACGCTGCGGTTGCCGGCGCCGATCAAACATTTTGTTTCGGCGAATCAGCTAACCTTTCGTCAAACGCGCCGGGCATTGGAACAGGTGTTTGGACAGTAGTTTCGGGAACTGGAACATTCGACGCGAATGGTAATCCATCAGCTGTTTTTACTGCAGCAGCAGCCGGAAATATCGTTTTGGAATGGTCGGTTTCAAACGGCGTTTGTCCGGTAGAACGCGACAGCTTAATACTAACCGTTAACGAACCACCCTCCGAAGCTATTGCCGGAAACGATATTGAAACCTGTGCCGATACGGCCGCATTAAACGCAATTACTCCGCTATTGGGAACTGGTAACTGGAGCATTCAAAGTGGCAATGGCACAATTGAAGCTGTTGCTAATCCGCAAAGCACGATTTCGGGTTTATCTCCCGGCACCGTAACGCTTATCTGGACCGTGAGCAATGCCGGCTGCGAACCCGATTCCGATTTTGTATCCATTATCATTAATACTCCACCCGATGATGCAAATGCAGGAGCAGATGCTGAAATCTGCGCCGATTCGCTAGTGCTTACTGCCAACACGCCCACATCTGGCAACGGTTCTTGGACTGTAATTACAGGAACGGGAGTGTTTAGCAATACTTCCAATCCAAATACTACTGTTACGAATGTTGCGGTAGGTGTGAATGTGTATCAATGGACCATCAACAGCGGCGTTTGTCCGCCATCGACCGACCAGGTTGTTGTGCAGCGCGATTCGGTTCCGTTTGTTGCAGATGCGGGAAGTGATCTTTCGGTTTGCGGCACAGACAGTGCTACATTACAGGCTTCAGACCCATTCCCAGGAAGCGGTCAATGGTTGGTCGTTGCAGGAGGAGCTGTGATACAAAACCCAAGCGACCCTAATTCACTTGTTACAGGCTTATCGCTTGGTTTGAATACCTTCCGCTGGATTGTTACCACAGGCGATTGTCCGCCACAGGAAGATTTAGTAAACGTTTTCCGATTCGCACCTCCGTCTGAAGCATCAACAGGAAGCGATACAAGTATCTGTTCAACCACAATCCAAATTTTAGGAAATATTCCAGAAGTTGGGAGTGGTGCATGGAGCATTATTGCAGGAAGTGGCGCTTTATCTGATCCGAATGCCTCCTCTGCCGAGGCGAGCAACCTGAGCAGTGGTGCCAATCAATTCGTGTGGACCATTACAAATGGCGATTGCCCGGCAAACAGCGATACATTAACGGTTAATGTTTCAAAAAATCCGATTACGCCAAATGCGGGCCCCGACCTCGCTATATGTGCCGATACAGCAACCCTTTCGGCGGCCTTGCCTTCTGTTGGAACAGGTGTTTG
>CANMGM010000025.1 GCA_947497195.1 Bacteroidota bacterium | reverse complement strand
GCAATATCTCCAACAGCCGAGAAGAGATTGTCTGTAACCTCAAAACCATTGCTTCCTGTATTATCAGCCGGATCTTCATCAGTATTAGAAATTGTTGCTGTTACATCAATCGTATAATTACCGATTTGATCAGGAACATAATTCGAAATAAGCTCAATAGAAGCTGTGGTAAAACCAACAACATTTGTTGCCGGAGTGCTGCCTGAATTTACTTCTGTTCCGTTACGCTTGATTGAATAGTTCAATACAACATCCTGATTTACAGACCCATTGTTTGCTACAACAACGGTAGATTGTACTGTGTCAGCCTGCGATAAAGGAATTAATCCCATATCGTAATCGGTTGTGATGCTTGCAGCATACACCTGATTGATGGTTACGTTGTTTTGAAGTGGAGTTGACAACGTTACATCGTCAATCATCCATGAATATGCACAACCAGCTAAGGCATTCAATGAACTTGGGCTGTAAAACTGGAAACGAATCTTAACATTCGACTGACCAGCGGCTATCGGCGTAATGTAAATCTGCGCCAATCCGCTTGGAGAACCATCGCAGTAATCGTTGTTAGTCAATTCTGTGTTCACAGAAAATTTCGTCCAATTCGCACCATCATCGTTTGAAACAAACACGAATGTAGAATCGAAGTAACGACGGTATTGCTGCTCAAACGACAACAAAACTTCTGTTTGTCCAGAGCAATCGATTCCATTTGCTAAAGTCAAATTCGCAACCTGGTTACCCCCGCAAAGCAAATCTGAATCAAACAGTGCAAAACCATTGGCTGCTGTTGTAGACTCGATTGGATCAATAAGGTATACTCCTGAAGGAATTGCATTACCTATAACCCAGTTGTCGGTGCCTGCTTGTGCAGAAATTACCCAATCGGATGGATTTGAGAAATCGTTCGTGTAAAACACATCACGATTTGAAAAATTTACGTTGTTCTGCGTAGAACCCGTATTTACATGTACGTTGTTCTTACCAACGCGTGCCACCTGTGTGGCTACTTTCTGAGCAGATACGGCAAACGAACCGCACAGAAAGGAAACAAGTAGAAGTTTTGTTTTCATTTAAGTGTTTGATTGTTGAGTTTAAAATTCAAAGAATGATGCTGGCAAATTTAGTTTTTCGCTTTACAAAAGCAAAAGATTAAATTCCCATTGCATTTATATCAACCGAATTAAGCATTCGCATACGCCTCAATCGGCGCACAACTGCACACTAAATTCCGATCGCCATAGGCATTATCTACCTTGCCTACCGTTGGCCAAAATTTATTTTCAGCGATCCATGGAAGCGGGAATGCCGCTTTTTCTCTTCCATACGGCTTATTCCAACTGTCGCTGATAACCACTTGTGCGGTATGCGGTGCATTCACAACCACATTGTTTTCGGCATCGGCCAATCCGGTTTCGATTTCGGCTATCTCATTGCGGATGCTAATCAACGCTTCGCAAAAACGATCCAGTTCTGCCAACGACTCACTCTCGGTAGGTTCTATCATGATAGTACCTGCAACCGGGAACGAAACCGTCGGTGCGTGGTAGCCATAATCCATCAAGCGCTTGGCAATATCGGCCACCTCAACTTTGGCTGTACGCTTAAATTCGCGGCAGTCCAAAATCATTTCGTGTGCAACGCATCCGTTCTTCCCTTTATACAATACCGGAAAATGCTTTTCGAGCTTCGCCCGCATGTAATTTGCATTCAGAATCGCAAATTTCGTTGCGTTGGTAAGGCCTTCGCTACCCAGCATTTTGATGTATCCGTAGGAAACCAATAAAATCAATGCACTTCCAAATGGTGTTGCCGAAACTGCATGTATTGCCTTATCGCCACCTGTTTTAACCAATGCGTGTCCCGGAAGAAACGGAGCCAATTTCGCATTTACGCCGATTGGGCCCATGCCCGGACCACCACCGCCGTGTGGAATCGCGAATGTTTTATGCAAGTTGAGGTGACATACATCGGCACCGATACGTCCCGGACTGGTCAAGCCAACCTGTGCGTTCATGTTCGCGCCATCCATGTAAACCAATCCACCATGCTCGTGGATGATATCGGTAATTTCAATAATACCTTCTTCAAAAACGCCGTGTGTGGACGGATAAGTAACCATCAGACACGACAAATTCGCTTTGTGCTCTTCGGCCTTCTTGCGCAAGTCGGCAATGTCCACATTTCCATTTTCGTCGCAGGCCACTACCACCACTTCCATTCCGGCCATTACCGCCGAAGCAGGATTTGTTCCGTGCGCCGATGAAGGAATCAATGAAATAGTGCGGTGCGATTCGCCCCGATTTTCGTGATACGCACGGATGGTCATCAAACCGGCATATTCGCCCTGAGCACCCGAATTGGGCTGCAATGAAATGGCTTCAAAGCCTGTAGCTTCGCACAAATCACGACTCAGAGTGCGAAAAACTTCGTGGTAGCCTTCTGCCTGCCATGCCGGAATGAAGGGATGCAAATTGGCAAAGGCAGGTAAGCTAAGCGGAATCATCTCGCTTGCCGCATTGAGTTTCATGGTACATGAGCCGAGCGAAATCATGGAATGATTCAAGGCCAAATCGCGGTTCTCTAGCTTCTTGATATACCGCATCATTTCGGTTTCGGAATGGTAGCGGTTAAAGACTTCATGTTGAAGAATGGAATCCTGGCGAAGAAAAGCTTCGCGCGGAAGTGCATTCAATTCGAACCCGATTGCAGGACATGGCTTTGACGCTGCAGCGGCGAAAATTTCGAGTAGGGCATGAACATTTGCATACGAAGTCGTTTCGTCGAGGCTAACTGCTACATGATAATCATCAAATTTCCTCAGATTAATCTCCTGCGCTTCTGCAGCGGCCATTATAGCATCGGCATTGGGAACTACGACCGTTAGCGTATCGAAATGGTTTTGAGTTTTAACTACATACCCCAACTCGACCATTGCATTCTTGAGTGCTGCTGTTTTACCATAAATTTTTGCGGCGATGTTATTCAATCCATCCGGGCCGTGATAAACCGCATACATCGAAGCCATAATGGCAAGTAGTGCCTGAGCTGTGCAAATATTCGAAGTGGCTTTATCGCGTTTGATGTGCTGTTCGCGCGTTTGTAAAGCCATCCGCAAAGCACGGTTGCCCTGACTATCGACCGAAACACCGATGATGCGGCCCGGAATAAATCGTTTAAAATCTTCTTTAGTGGCGAAAAACGCTGCGTGCGGCCCACCATAGCCCATCGGTACACCAAAACGTTGCGAAGAGCCAACTACACAATCGGCGCCCCAGCTGCCCGGCGATTTCAATAAAACAAGGCTCATAATATCGGAGCAAACGCAAACGTATGCTCCAGCTTCGTGTGCTTTTGTAGAAAGTGCAGCATAATCGTTGATCTCGCCTTTCACATCAGGATATTGAAGAACGACACCGAAAACACGTTCGTCGAAAATCATATTGTCGGTATTCTCGATACGAAGTTCGATGCCCAATGGAGCTGAGCGCGTCTTTAACAAATCGATGGTCTGCGGGAAGCATGAATCTGAAACCAATAGTACGTTGGCTCCCGACTTTGCTTTTTCTTTCGGGCGCATGGCGAAGAACATGTGCATGGCTTCGGCAGCGGCAGTTGCTTCGTCGAGTAAAGATGCATTGGCCAGCTCCATGCCGGTTAAATCCATTACCATGGTCTGGAAATTCAGTAGCGCTTCGAGACGACCTTGTGCAATTTCGGCCTGATAAGGCGTGTATGCAGTGTACCAGCCCGGATTTTCGAAGATGTTTCGCAAAATTACCGATGGCGTAATGGTGCCATAATACCCCAAACCGATATAGGTCTTGAATACCTTGTTTTTTGAAGCGATTCCCTGAATATGTTGAAGGTATTCGTATTCGTTCATGGCCGCAGGAATATTGAGCGGTTGGCGCTTACGAATCAGTTCGGGAACGGTATTGTCGATCAGGGTGTCGAGCGATGGTAAACCAATGGCTTGAAGCATTGTTGCGGTTTCAGATGCATTGGGACCAATGTGACGGCGTTCAAATTCTCGAATCATGGGAAAGTGGTTTGTTCAAAAAATCGTGCGAATTTAGTAACAATTCGGGTTCAAAAGAGTTGCAAAGCATGAAGAATTTATCTTTGTTGCAAGCTGATTTTCGCGTAGGTTTGAAACGCTTCGGTTCATGCAAATTTTAAGAATAATTTTAAGTGTACTAATCAGCACCTTTATCCAGGCGCAGGATACGCTTTATTTAAAATCGGGTGAGGTAATTTTAACCGATATCGTGGGCAATACTTTCCAGCGTACAATTCGTTACAAGTTAATCAGCGAACGTTCTGTTTCAATAGATTCCATTGATATAGAACATATCCTAAGATTCGGAGCCAATCCGGGAGATTTTTTTCCTAAAACAGGATCAACTATAAAACGGAAAGCACTTTTAAAGCCGATTAATCTGGAGCTTAAACGCGAAGCCAAGTGGTATGAGCGTTGGAATCTGCTTTCGGGTAAAATAAATCTCTCAAAGAAGGAAATCAAATCGGGGATGTATTCGGGAAGTTATCCGCTGAGTTCGCTTGTGTTGATTGATCGATACCCAAAAAAAGCAATTTTCATAGATACGGCAGATGGATTTGTTTACTATCGTCTACCAGGCAAACTTGAAATGAGAGAAATCGAGCTCGACAAAGTGTATTCGGTTCGCCGAACGAATGCACCCGAGCTGGTGCTTTACACACCCGATACGCTTGAAAACAACTGGCTAAGTCCTTCCGAAATGAGCGATTACATTCGTGGCCAGCAGGATGCCCAGCGATATTACAAAATTCGACCTGCAATTTCGGGTGTAGGTGGATTTTTTGTGGGCGCGGCAGGATCGGCTTTGGGCATGTTCATCGGTCCGGTTAGCGTGCTATCTTACACCGGTTTGGCGGGTTATACTTTACCCGGTTCAGGTAAACTGAGCGGATATAATCCGACTATGAAGTCGAACGCTGCTTATCGCGAAGGATTTGGAACAGCAGCCAAACGGAAAACCGTTAAAAAGGCTGCCTTGTGGAGCGCCATTGGCTATGTGGGCGGACTTACTGCATTAACCATTGTATTGAGTCAGGAATGAAGGCCGAAAAGTTATTGAAGCTTTTTCATTGGATTGTATTTGGGAATTACTGGGTTGCGGCGGGCGTTGTAGCATTGTATGCTGTAAGTTGCAATGTGCTTGGCGTGGCGTTTTCGTGGGAATGGGCGGCAGCTTTATTTTCAGCAACCCTCTCGGCGTATACCTATCACCGGGTGGGTCCGGGAATTCAACATTCAATAGTAGGCGTTGGTGGAATTCGACGAAGCTGGATTGCAGAGAATTCGCGTGCATTGCGCATCCAAATGGGTCTCGCCGGCGTGCTTGCAATCGCATTTTTTATACGGCTTTGTTCTGTTGAGCAATGGGATTTCCTCATTCCGGCGGCTGTAGTGGCCCTGGTATACATTCTACCCATAATTCCGCTTGGAGGAAAATGGATTAGACTGCGTGAATTGCCTTATTTTAAAATTTTAATCATTGTGGCGGTTTGGATGGTTTTATCGCTTTTGCCGCTGGTTCCTGAAATTAGTCCATTGCCACAAAACAATGCCTTGCAGTTGCTCTTATTCCAGCGTCTGTTATTTTTACTGGCAGTAACGATTCCATTCGACTTGCGCGATATGGAGTTTGACAGAAGCCGGGGAATAAAGACGCTTGCCACAAGTTTGGGAGCAGAACGCAGCATTCGGATTTCACACCTTATGCTGGTTCTATCGGCAATTGTATGTTGGATGGGTTTTCAGATGCAAATCTGGAACGGCTCCATCGCGCTTGCCTTGGCGGTAAGCTCGGCATCAACCGCCATTTTATTGGCTCGAATTAAACCCGATTCAGACGAAATGACCTTCAGCTTCTGGCTCGAAGGAAGCATGCTCGACCAGTTGTTTTGGGTTCAAATGCTCGTTTAACCCAGAAATTGATGTTGAATTCAGGAATGCAGTTTTGCGAGGTATTCCTGCTCGGTTTGTCCAGGCGTTGGATACAGTTCAGCCTTACGACCCAATGCATGCAAGTCGCATAGGGTAGAGAATCCCGCCGCACATGTGATTTTATCTGCCTTGGCGATCGCGATTGCGAATTCATCATCGCTGAGATTGAGCAACACATCGCTTCCATCTGAATTCTCGGGTAATTTCCATCCAAGTGCGCGAAACAAGAGGCCTTCGTGCAAGGCTTTTTCTTTCATGCGTGCATAAAATCGGCTGTAATGCGGTTCGGGTCCCGATAAAATAGCCAACATTGTATTGGGCACTACACTTTCAGTTGAAGGCTTGGTAAAGCGCGACAAGAGGCCGATGTAGCTTACAGGAGGAAGGTTGTTGAAAGGCTCGCTTAACTTTCCGCTTATCCTGTTTGCGCCTTCAATATCCGGAATATGAATTTCGTTAAATTCTTTAAGCAGTCCGCGCATTGTTCTCCTTATAAAAGCTCGGGCAATACCTCCTCCAAAGGGTGGAATTGGTTGCAGCTGGTGAGTAAGCAAAACAGAATGTATGTTGGGATGCCAGAGTCCGTAGCGGTTATCTGAAATAATGAGGCTTATATCTAATGATTCAGCATTTTCGAGCAACCAGCGATGTTCTTCACGAATGGCTTTTCGAATTTTACCGAACTGAAGTAGCACCGAAAACCAGACCGGAAAGATTTTATGGTATTTAATTTCGTATCCGAAAACCGAAACATATTCAACATTTTCGAGCGATTTCCGCAAGCGCGCTTCTATTTGCACCGGGGCTGCAACGATAACATGAAAACCTTGATGCTGGTATTTTTTTATCAGCGGAATGCAACGCGTAGCATGTCCCATTCCCCAGTCGAGCGGTGCTACAAGGATACGTTTATGGGATCTCGTTTGCATGAATGTCCAAAACTAAAGACTTCGACGAAAATCTGAACCCTGATGAAAAGTTTGTTCGCTAATTTTTCTTCGAAATTCAATTGCCTAAGCCGGGTTGGGTGTTTCGCGATTGTTGTATATTTGAAGCATTCACAATCCATGGAAGAACAGCAAAAAACCCACCTTCTTCAGCGCGTTGAATCGGCCATACACACTATACGGCCATACCTCGAAGCAGATGGTGGAAATGTGACCCTTGAAGACATAACCGACGACCTGGTTGCACATGTTCGTTTTCATGGTGCATGCAGTTCGTGTTCTATGAGCGAAATGACATTGCGTGCTGGCGTTTCCGAAGCAATAAAACAAGCCATTCCTGAGATAAAAGACGTTGTGGCAATAAATTGATAAATCCTGAAAAATGACAAAACATTTCCAACTTCTTTGCTTAGGCCTTTTCTTCTCAACTGTGGCATTTTCCCAGTTTGATTGTCAAAACGGTCGGTTTTCCTACGAAATTTTCAATTCCACCATAACTTCCGATGTTACATACGGGTCTGCGTATAATGTTAATGGACAGAACCAAAGTCTTGAGTTGGATATTTATCAACCCCAGGGCGATACGGCGGTCGCGCGACCGCTCCTAATTATGGCGCATGGTGGGTCGTTTATCGGCGGCAGTAAAACAGGAACGGATGTGGTATTTATTTGCCAGAAGTTCGCAAAAATGGGTTACGTCGTGGCATCCATTGAATACCGCCTGGGCTTTGGTGGATTTCTTCCAACCGAAGAGTCGGCAACCAATGCCGTGTATCGTGCCACGGGCGATATGCGCGCTGCAGTACGTTTTTTTAGAGGTACGGTCGAAAACGGAAATCCATACAAAATTGACCCCGATTATATTTTTGCCGGAGGTGTTTCGGCGGGTGCATTCATGGCGCTGCACTTAGCTTATCTCGATGAGGTTAATGAAATTCCACCCAGTGTAGACACCACTGCCCTTGGTGGCATCCAAGGCAATAGCGGTAATCTGGGATATTCATCAGAGGTGCGCGCCATCGTTAACCTCTGCGGTGCAATTGGCGATACCAGTTGGATTAATACCGGCGATATTCCCTGTTTGTCGATGCATGGCACCAACGACGGAACCGTTCCTTATGGATCTGATGTTATTACGGTACTTTTCATTCCATTAATGGAGATCGACGGAAGCGAGTCTGTTGCACGCCGCATGGATAATCTTGGGATTGAAAACACCTTTGTATCCTGGCCCAACACCGACCATGTTCCTTTCGTAAGCAGTCTTGCCTATCAGGATTCTGTATTTCAATTCATGGTACCGTTCCTGCGCGATCAAATCAACTGCGAAGAAACACAGCCATCCGGCTTTGCCTCAATAGGCAATGAAGCAGGTTGGTTTCCAAATCCGGCGAATGATCTAATCCAATTTAACGCAAAAAACGGAATTGATTTTATCCAGATTAGCGATTTAGTCGGCAAGGTTGTTCTAAGCGAAACCCGTAACGCGGAACTTTCAGGACAAATTTCGCTCAGTCATTTGCCCAACGGATTGTACAATCTCTTTTACAAAGAAAACGGCAAACAGAAACGCATTCTGATTGCCGTTGCACATTAATTTTGTAGAACTTACTTTTTAGGCTTCGCCGCTACCGTTGTTTCCAAATGGTATTCGTAAATGCGGCGTGTCTTGATAAGTTTGTTCGGTTCTGCACTTAAAAAAACCTGTTCTTCTGTTTGGTGGCCAAAGTCATCGAACTTTCTGCTGATTAATTTATTCTGAGCTCCGGTAGCATTCAAATAACGCTCGCGAATCACATTGCCAAATGCATCAAACACCAATTCGTTAGAACCTAATTTTTCGGAGGTTTTGGCTGCGCATCCACACGACTTGTAATCAACCGAAACAACCGAACTGTCTGTGTAGCTTAATTCGGTTCTGGAAACCTCTAGTTGCTCTTCATTGAAACCGGTTCGTTTAATAATACGGTAATCGTTGTCGAGCTGGTATTTGTAATACACCCAGTTAATCATTTTACGCTTCTCCCGATTGTTGTAAACCGTAGTTTGTAAAATCATCCCCTGATCATCGTATTCATTAACAGTTAAAGGATATGAACCCGGAGCTTTGTTTCCAACGCTATCCAGAGCATAGTGGCAGGTCTGCGTAGGCAAGCCTTTGTCGTTGCGCTGGTCTTCAAAAATGCGTTTCTGTATTGCCTTATCACCACGATAGTCCACTTCCTGAGTTGGATAACCCTTGTCATCATACCCGTATTCAGTGTACGAAATCAGTGTGTCGCCCTTGGTACGCAATTCTTTTCGGTGAAGGCGTCCCGGTGGGGCATACACATAAACCTCTTTCTCGTTTTTACCAATGAGGCGAATCTCTTTTTTTGTGAGCAAATTGGCGGCATCGTATGTATATTTAACATCTGCCTTCTTGTTCCCATCTTCCGAAAACATACCGGATGACTTGAAATTTCCTTTCGCATCGAATAAATCCTGCTGTATCAAAAACTCTCTTCCCGAAGTCGCACCAACATCAAAATTATATGTTGTTTTAACGATTGGTGATGGCTTATGCTGTTGTTTCGAAAATATCTTTCCCGGATTAACTAAAATGCAGGAATTCTGGGCGAAAAGAGTGGAATCTGCGATTGAAATCAAACCCAAAATAAGCAATGTGAAGCACTGTTTCATGGTTTTAACGAATCAGATTTAACGTGACAAAAGTACATATCGTCAATTAATTACGCAAGTAATTAACAAAGTTTTCAACACCCCTTACGCAAATCTTTCATTATAGGTTTCAAAATGGCGTATTCGTATTGTTAATTTTGACCCTGAAATCATGAAAGGCGATATTGAATACCCAGAAGTGCGCGATGTATCGGTTGCTGCCGTTTTGGAAGATGCTGGCTGGAGCGTTTACCTGATAAACCAAAAAAATGTACGGCTCGAAGGTGTGTTGGTTAGCTCAAGAGGTTACGGGAAAATTGGGGATGCAGATGTTGAAACATCCGTATTGCGCCATTTCCTCGAAACAATAGAGCCTAAATCGTTTGTTAAAATCGAACCAATTATGGAAGATGTTTTTCGCTTAACCAACGAATACTGGGTAAGCTTTTACATCGATGGTGTGATTTACGACAAGAAATTTATTTTCCTGCCCGAAACGATTAATTCTGCCTTTTTCACGACCGTTCCAATCATTGAAAAAAAAGGAGTGCTGATTTCTTAAACTGTTCCGATTTGTTCCGTTGAATCGTTAAATCAATTAAGCGGAATATGATACACTTACCACCTGCACATCGGCTGTTTTATCTCGATGTGGAAACCACTTCAGAAAAGCAATATTATAGCGAATTAAGCCCTGTCTGGCAATCCTTGTGGCGACAAAAAGCCTTTCGGATAGATGCTTCAAAAGAACCCGAAGAACTATATCCGAAGGCAGCAATTTATGCCGAGTTCGGGAAAATTGTGTGCATATCAATCGGAACGCTCGAAGAAAAAAACAACGAATTGCGCATTGTTTCGTTCTATGGATTCGATGAGCAGAAAATTCTGCTTGAATTCGCACGTTGGGCAAACGAGTTTCTCGACAAACAGAGCGTTTTGGCTGCGCACAATGGCAAAGAATTCGACTTTCCATGGATTGCGCGTCGCATGGCAATTCAAGGAATTCCGGTTCCACAACAATTTCAGTTATTCGGGAAAAAGCCCTGGGATATTCAGCACATCGACACCCTAGAATTATGGAAATGCGGCGATTACAAGCACTATACCTCGCTAGCACTGCTCGCAACCGTGTTTGGAATTCAATGTCCAAAATCGCAACTCAGCGGCGACAAAATCCATAGCGCGTTTTGGGTCGACAAGGATATTGCCGGAATTGCGGCATATTGCGCAGAAGATGTAGAAACCCTTGCACGGGTCATCGGCAGATTAAACGCATCAGACCCGATTCGCACTGTAAGAAATCGGTTTATTAAATGTGCTGCCGAGCAGGAAATTTTTACCGAAATTGCATGCGATTAGCACAACCCGATGAAGAAACATCTTCCGCTTCTCCTACTTCTGGCTTCACTCGCTTCATGCCGAAACAACCTCGATCAATACGGCGAGGTTTTTCAAACCGTTATGAAATCGGAAGATGGCATATTTCGCGGACTGAACATTAACGACAACCGACAACAGGTCGAATCGGAAGAAAACAAAGCGGCTGATGCCTTTACCGAAAACATGCTGCTGTACGAATTTGCGTTAAACGAAACAGCTACATTAACGGTGCGCTATGGCTTTGAAAACGGAAAATTATTTGAAATCGGAGCAGATGCTGAATTCGAAAAACAAGAAGATGGCATGGCACTCATCGACGCATTCAAAAAATATTACACGACTAAATTTGGTGCAGCGCAAAGTGCAGCAGGATTTGTAACCTGGAAAGGAAATGTCGATGGTCAAGACATTCGCATCGAAATGACCGATGAGGCAGAACTGTCGTCTTTCAACGCATGGTCGCTTTCTATTTACCGCGACCGTAAGCTATGAGTAAGGCCCTACTCGAATACAGAAATTTTGGCCTTTCGAATTATTCCAAAGAAAATTCGACGCGGACAAATCTTGTCAGTGATGTCTCATTCTCGGTTTTACCAGGAAAATTAACGGCGCTGATCGGTCTTTCCGGTTCCGGAAAAACACTGTGTGCAACTGCTCCGCTAAAGCTCTGGACTTTCGATTTCATTCCGATTACATCAGGTGAAATTTTATTTTCGGAACAAAATGAATCATCAATCAACCTGCTCAATGCTACAGAAAAGGAGCTTCAGAAAATTCGCGGCAAGAAAATCGCTTTCGTTTTTCAGGAGGCGGCGGCAAACCTGAATCCTACGAAAACCATCGGAAATCATCTAATTGACACGCTTCTTTTTAACGGCGAACAAACATCAGAGCAGGCTCGGCAAAACGCAATTAAACAGCTTGAATCTGTTGGACTTACTCCACCCGGACGGTTTATGCAAGCCTTTCCGCATCAACTTTCGGGCGGACAAAAACAGCGCGTTCTTATTGCCCTTGCGCTTTGCACGGAACCATCCATACTTATCGCCGACGAGCCCACATCATCGCTCGACTCGGTAAACCAAATTGATATTTTGCACTTGTTGAAAGCGCTTTCAGCCAAACAAGCACTCGGTATTCTTTTCATCACGCACAACATAAACCTCGTTGAGCAATTTGCCGATTTTTGTGTCGTGCTTGAAAATGGAAACGTTGTTGAATCGGGAGAGGTTCCAACAATTCTGGCAAATCCAACATCACGCGCCGCACAACAACTTATTGAAAACCGAATTTCAGGAAAAAATTCTGCTTCATTGAAACAAAGTGGGTCAGAAAAAAATGCCACGATGCATCATGAAGTGCTTCTTGAAACGAAACAGCTTAGCTTTTCGTTTGTGCAATCGGCAAACACATTCGATACCGATGCTGCCCAAATTAAAGCACTAAACAATATAAACCTTGAACTACGCAGCGGCATTACAACAGGAATTGCCGGCGAAAGCGGGAGCGGAAAAAGCACACTAATTCGTTGTTTGGCGGGATTAATCGAACCGCAGCAAGGTCAAGTAGAATGCAATGGGAAATCGCTTTCCAGTTTTTCGAACGAAGACTGGCGAATTTTCCGCAAAAGGGTGCAGATTGTTTTTCAAGACTCGTATCTTTCTTTAAATCCGTTCATGCGTGTTGAACAGTCATTGCTTGAGGCAATTCGGTTTCACAATCCCGACTTAACAAAGGCAGAGTGTATCCGCATGTTGATAAACTTGCTCGACCGTGTGCACCTCGCAGCCGATACTGTCAAAAGAAAGCCGCACCAGTTATCGGGCGGACAACGGCAACGATGCAATATTGTTCGGGCACTGGCCAGCAATCCGGATATTCTGCTTTTTGATGAAGCCGTTTCTGCATTGGATACGGTAACACAATTCCAGATTCTAAACCTGATTGCGGATCTAAAAAAGGAGAAGGCGCGGGCAATTGCATTTGTGTCGCACGATATCGATGCATTATGCTATATATGCGATGAAATTGCGGTTATGCATAAAGGAGAATTCGTTGATGTCGGCTATATGGAATATCTTTTAAATGCCCCACAAGCCGAATATACCCGCAAATTGGTTTCGTCGGGTTTCAACGCTATTGATTAGCTTTGCCACATGCTCATTAAATCGGCAAAATTTGTAATCAGCAACAGCGACATTAAAGGTTGTCCGGCCCCGAAGCTTCCGGAGGTGGCGTTTATCGGCCGTTCGAATGTTGGGAAAAGTTCGCTCATCAACATGTTGGTGAATCACAAGGGCCTGGCAAAAACCTCTGCAAAGCCCGGAAAAACCCAGCTTATCAATCATTTTGTTGTGAACGATTCCTGGTATCTGGTCGATTTGCCCGGATATGGCTATGCACAAACATCCAAAACACTGCGCGCCGGCTTTTCACAAATCATTACGAATTATATCAGCAAACGAACCAGTTTGTTGAACTTATTTGTGCTCATCGACTGCCGACTCGAACCGCAAAGCATTGACCTGCAATTCCTGCGCTGGCTCGGACAAAACGGCGTTCCTTTTTCGCTCGTTTTCACAAAGTGCGATAAACTCGGGAAAAACAAATTGGCCGAAAACATCGACTCCTATAAAAAAACACTGCTTGAAGAATGGAGCGAATTGCCCCCATCTTTTCTCACATCGGCTGCTTCAGCAATGGGGCGCGATGAACTTTTGCAGTACATCGATTCCATTTGTAAGCAGAAGTAACTCAATCCATCAAGGCAATGCTTTGCTTCTTCTCAAATTGAAGCGATTGACCTTCGGCCTTTAACACCGCAAAATAGGTTCCCGCTGGCATCCGCTCGCCACTGGCATTGCGGCCATCCCAGTACAATTTCGTTTGGCTGCTTTCAAAAACAACATTGCCCCAACGATCAAAAATTGTGAGCGACAAGGTCTTTATACCACTTAAAGGAACTTCCAACACATCATTCGCACCATCGCCATTCGGACTAAAAACATTAGGTAAAACGATGTCTTCCGGAATTTCCACGACGCGCATTGTTGTATCAGAACATCCAAATTCGTTGCTTACGATAAGTGTTACTGTGTAAATTCCCGGAAGCACAAATCGGTGCAGCGGATGTTGTGCTTCGCTTGCATTTTCGTCGCCAAAGTTCCATGCATATGCATTCGAACCCAGCGATTCGTTGTTAAATTGAATTGGATCTTCGGTACTCGGGAATGAGGGTAAATCGGCCTCAAATGCGGCTACAGGTAGCGGATTGAAATGCATATTCAGTGAGGACGGCAATGAAGAACACCCGTCTGCATTGCTCGCAACAACACTTATTCCTGCACCGGTTTCACCATTCCAGACAATCGGAATTTCTGAACCTTCGAGCGAAGAACTTTGTCCGGCAGCGCTGATTGTCCAAAGATACGTTGTTGCAGGCTGGCCCACGATGCTATACGTAACGCTTTGCAATCCGGCACAAAGTGTATCGGGGCCCAAAATCACGGGCACTTCGGGACGAAGAGAATATTCTGAAAGCGCCCATTCGCCTC
The DNA here is from genome assembly GCA_947497195.1 of Bacteroidota bacterium. Taxonomy (GTDB): domain Bacteria; phylum Bacteroidota; class Bacteroidia; order M30B66; family M30B66; genus CAMCXT01. The sequence continues at coordinate 1,188 of CANMGM010000025.1, read as the reverse complement.
GTCCGGTCAGGGTTGAAGAAAAACGCAATGAATCGCCAAACGTCTGCACTTGCGTTGGAATGCTTGACCAGGCCAGTTGCGGCGCCAAACGACTCGCGGCCCAGATGCTTCGGTCTTGCAGCCATGCCAATTCAGCGCTTCCGTTAAGGGATAACGAATCGGCATCGCAGAAAATCCTGTAATGAAACTCATTGCCAACCGAACACAATGAGGGATCCATCAAAGCCAGCGACACACCTTCCTCTCCTGGTCCATTTTCAGAAAAACGGACACCGGCGCCGCCATTCGAAAAAGCTATCAGCTTGAGTGCGCGAAGCGACGATTCGCTTCCAACCGGAAAAACATATTCCTGATTGGCCAGCATCGCCCGATAAAATCTTCCGCCGGGAGAACTGTAAATTCGCGCATTTACCGCTTCAACGTCATCCGTTAGTTGCCCATCCACGCGCAATTCGTGGTTCTGCGTATTCACATTACAATTTTGCAACTTCAGCCTAAGGCAATTCACCGCACCATTCAGTTGCTTTGTTCCCGAACCATCGAACTCTAGTGTTCCAAACTGAATCGGATTTACAGAAGACACCTGCTGGCTGTCGCCCGAAAAGCGCCAAACAGAAGAGCCATCATTTACCACACTCCCTCCAAAATAGATATTGCCTTGTACATCAACCAATCCATTGTTGGTGATTGCTCCGTTACTCTGTAGATTCGAATCGAGCAAAATGCTACCATTGTTTTGAAGAATCGAAAAGGAATCGAGTATTGCGTTCTCCTCAATGCTCAAAACTGCACCGTCAGAAAGGAACAATTCGGCAACGTTGCCTAAATAAAACTGGCAAAAAGCCGATTGCAATCCGCCAAATACACATACGAGAAGAAGAAATCGCCTCATGTGTTTTCGGGCGCATCGATTAATCCCAATTTTTCGCCGTAATACTGCCCGAAATCGCGCATGGTTTCGGCCATAAGCGTTTCGCCGGTTGCACGTTGCAACGTATCGGCCATCATGAGAATGCTCTGGTGAATGAATTTCTTCATGTCGTCGACGTTCATTTCTTTGGTCCACAAATCGACACGCAAGGTGTTGTTTTCGTTCGGATCCCAAACAGATAGCATCATGGCGCGTGCTTCACGGTTCACAACTTTGTTGTCGGTGGCATCCCAAAAAATCTGTTCGGGCACCTTGTG
>CANMGM010000024.1 GCA_947497195.1 Bacteroidota bacterium | reverse complement strand
TTGTAAGGCGAAGAAGTGGTGCTTACTGATAGCGCGAAAAATAACGCAGAACCTTAAACGTATGACTAGCGGGTGCTACTTTATGCATGGTTCCGTTTGCGTCGAAATAAGCCAAATTGCCCGAGAGCGTAACCGGATTTAATTCCGCATCGTCGGGAAGGCGCAAACCGATGGTATACCGAACAGTATCTTTTAAGGGGAAATCGAGCCATACCAATTGAAACTCCTTCGATGAGGCAATAACAGTAGCTTCCCGACTTTCGTATGGAGCTTCTGCTTTCCAATTGGCAGGAAGCGGCATTGTGAAACGTACGGGTCCATTTATTTCTCCGCGCACAATTTCGATTTTTAAAGCTGAGGTGTAGCCGGGTCGGGCAACTTCGCCTCCGCTTAAAATCAGCGATTGCGCGATGGAGTTGATTGACAATCCAAGCATCAAACCGAACATCACGACCTTATTGTTTCTCGAGTACATAGATTTTTGCCTTTTGAAGTAAATCGAGACGTTCTTTTGCCCCTTCGGGATGCAGGAAAATATCGTTGAGATACCATTCGAGTTCATGAACCGAAATTCGGTTATTGTTGTTGCGGTCGAAATTTCGCAATTCGGCAGGGATTCGTTTGTCGTTTCCAACTCCGATTGGCTTCCATTCGGGGTGCAGGATTTCGAGCTCTTCGTACAGTTTTAAGGTTTCGATGGAGATATATTTCCGCACAGGGAAAGGTCGCGAACCCTTGTGCACCTTGCGTAAAACCTGCACAAACAAACCAACCGAATCGTTGTACTGTTGCTGAATCTCGGCGTCGGTGTAAGCGCGTCCGTTTTTATCAACTTTTGCATTCGCCGGACTATCGGGTTCGGAATCTACAAAATCAACATAGCCATCCCCATCCGAATCGGGCGTGCATCCATTCGCATCAATTGGGGCTCCTTTGGGCGTTCCAAGACAGCGGTCGTAATAGTCGATAATGCCGTCGCTGTCTTCATCGCTTTGAAAAAGCGCATCAAAATCAACATCATCGAAACGTTTAATATCGGGTCGAGGAATTTTAGGATTCTCAGACTTTTTTTCGCTGCGCAACGGTGAAAAATTGATGCCCAGCTGAAGTGATTGCATCCGATCCCAACCGCTTTGTACAGTTGAATTGTCGATGTTATCGGACTGCAGAAATTGCATTTGCACAGAAGCAAAAAGTGAAAGTGATTTATTGACTTTCATGCTTGCCCCAATTGAAAATGGAACATACAAAGTCGATCGACCTGAATTTAACCGAGTTTCGTACGAATGATCTCGGGTAAGCACTTCGGAGGCATCGGCGCCCGGATCAGACTCCGTTACATTGCGGAGAGATCCATCGCTCCAGGCAAAATATGTACGATTTTGGGCATCGAGTCGGTCGCCAAACGATGAGAATACAGCATATCCGAGTCCGGTTTGAACAAAAGGTGATAATCCGTTATTTGAGCGAAAAGAATAACGCAGCTGCGCATCGGCACCCGAGAAGAAGGCTCTGAAGTTATTTACATCAATTCCGCCGGTGGATGAAACCCGGAAGTCGGAATAATTGAAGCCGGCGAGGACCATATAATTCCGAAATCCTACACCTACGCCAAGGCGGTGCATTGGAGACGAAGCCTTTAATGAACTGACTGCCGCATCGCCTCGAAAGCTTAAAAAGTGATAACCGTATTCGATATTTATGCGCGTGCGTAAATGCTCGTCTTGTGCACAAAGCACTGAAATCAGGGATGAAAAAAAATATGTGACTAAAATTTCTCTGCGGGCAAACACGTTGTAAAATTGCAGAATAAATTGCAGAACGGCAAAGCAAGGTAAAAATGAGTCAACGAATTCTTTTAATCGACAATTATGATTCGTTTACCTACAATCTATTTCATGCCTTGCATACATTGAGTGGGCGCGTTCCTGAAGTAAAGCGAAATGATGAACTGGAATTGGATTTACTTCGAGGCTACGATGCCATCGTGCTTTCGCCGGGACCAGGCTTGCCGCACCAAGCGGGGATGCTTATGCAGGCAATAGAAACGTGTTGGGATATTTCGAAAATTCTGGGGGTATGTTTGGGGCATCAGGCACTGGCGGTTCATTCGGGCGCTAAATTGAAGCATTTGTCGGAACCATATCATGGTGTTTCGCGTGAAGGTTTCATTTCTGATCACTCGGATATTTACCGTAACATACAATCGCCATTTGAAGCCGGATCGTATCATTCGTGGACAATAGACTCGCACACCTTGCCCGCATGCTGGAAGGTGAACGCGGTAGATTCAAGGGGTGAAATTCTTTCGATGCAGCATAAAAGCAAGCCAATAACCGGCATTCAGTACCATCCCGAATCGGTGCTAACGCCGATGGGATATGCTTTGATTGAAAATTGGCTTGGAATGTAAAATTGGGAGTACCGCCCATGCTCCATCCTTCATTTATCCTTAAATCGGGAAAAGCGGGAAAAAATTGGTGAAATTGAAATAAGGATTTGGAAAACCAGAAATAAAAGGATATATTTGTGTTATATTCACAATAAAGACAATTAAGAGTGATTCAAAGATTTGCTTTCGACAACGTACTTTCATTCAAGGGGCCGCAAGAGTTTACCATGCTTGCAGCTCCGAGGCAGGAGCGCTTATTCGACGATAGCCAAAACTTTTCGGAACATACAAAAGATAGTAAAACACTCCTCTCTGGTGTTGTATATGGCGCAAACGCCAGTGGAAAGAGTAACCTTATTCAGGCCTTGTTTCATTTTCATCGTTTTGTAGTTACCGGCAATCAAAATCTGGAGAATCAGGAATTGAGCGTGCCGAACTTCAGGCTGGACGAAGCATTTACCCACAAAGCAAGTGTTTTTGAAATGGAATGCCGCTGGAAGGGAATAAACTATCGCTACGGCTTCAGTTTAACTGCACGTGCAATAGAAGAAGAATGGCTGTATGTCAAAGACAAACGTGAATCGGAAGTGTTTTATCGAAACAGGCAAGATTTTACAATACCGGCAAAGAATAAGATTCTGAACGAGTTAACCTCAAAAAGGATGGTGCATTCGAAAGCGCTTCTGGTAACGATAGGTGCTCAGTTTAATGATGTTTCCTGTGCCGGCTTTCTCGATTGGGTTTACCATCTTAACATCATTTCGGGCATCGAAGACAGGCTTTACAGAGATTACACCGTTCGCAGGATGAAAGAAAGCAATGATTTTAGTCGTAAAGTTGTTGATCTCATCAAATTTGCCGATTTTGGAATCGAAGACATCTCCATCAGCTCGATGCCACGCCACAATCCCACGTTTAATTCTGCCGGTGAATTTGAATCATCAACTATCGACGATCTGATATCAAAGCGCTTTGTAATGAATTCGGCAGGTAAGCCAGAATTAAAAGATTTTCACTTTGGCCGCTTCGAGTCTGAAGGCACGCAAAAGTTTGCGCATATTGCCGGTCCGATTCTCGATATTTTGGAAAAAGGAGGCATCCTAGTGATCGATGAATTGGATACCAAATTGCATCCGGAGCTAACCGAGCGCCTTGTGCTCATGTTTCACAACAAAATGCTAAACAGCAATCACGCGCAACTTATTTTCACATCGCACAATACCAATCTGCTAGGGGCCCGTATTTTTAGGCGCGATCAAATTTTCTTTGTTGAAAAAGATCCATTCGGAGCCTCGCACCTGTATTCGCTTGCTACATTCAAAAAGAACGGCAAGAGTCCGCGAAATGATGAAGATCTTGAAGCCAATTATTTAAAAGGCAGATATGGCGCACTTCCATTTCTGGGCGATTTCGATAATCGTTTAAATCGTTGAAACGTGGCCGGAAATACCATAACGAAAACGCCGATGAAAGGCCATCGCATGCAACAGCAACGCGAGCTTCGTCAGACCTTTATGATATTTACAGAAGGGCAAACTGAAGAGGGATACTTTAAGAAATTTAAGGCGCGTTGCAAGACGGTTAAAGGCGGAAGTGCTTTGAAAATTGTTCAAGAAGCTATCGTTCAGAAAAAGAACGTTAAAAAGCACTACGATCACTATTGGGTGGTATTCGATAAGGACAATTCAAGTATCGAAAGTTTTCTGAAAGCCATTCGTTTGGCAGAAAAGCAGGATATGCATGTAGCTTACAGTTGCGAAGCCTTCGAAATCTGGTGGCTGTTTCATTTTGTTCCGATCAAAAAAACGGTACCGGCCAAAGATTACGAGCGAAAAATAAAGCATTACCTGGGCGATTATTCAATTCGCAATAAAGGCCTTCAACAGGGGGGATTGATGTGGATGCAACTGAATTATAAACTTAAGGAAGCCATAATCAATGCACGGGAGGCGCACCTTCAATTTTCACTGCCCGAAGTATGCTACAATCAAAGTATTACAACAACCTATAAACTCGCTGAACTTTTAAATAACCAATACGATAGTTAAAAAACATAGCGTTAATATTTTCATCTTCGGTTTTTATCAGCTTTTTTTCTGAAAAAAAGCAAGTATTTATGCTGAGATAGTGCTCATAAAATATACTTGCAAAATATTCATGCCCCTTTTCTTATCTTGGTCGAATCTTTTTATTATGATGAGAACACCTTACATGCGTTTATTGCTAACTGCGCTTTCATTATTTCTTGTTTCTTTTACACATGCTCAAGTAATTATGGGCAACTTGGAGTTTGACGAGAAAAAATTCCCCGGCCGAGAAAACGAGTGTAAGGCAGCTGCGAAAGCCTTTGAAACAGGAGACGGATTTTTTATGCGTGGTCCGGTTTATTTCGAACAGGCTCTCGAATATTATCTTAAAGCACAGGATTTTAATTCGCACAATGCAGATTTGAACTATCAGATAGGTTTGTGCTACCTCAATTTGAATAAAGATCGTCTCAAAGCGTTGCCATTTTTAGAACGTGCCCAGGAACTGAAACAGGATATGGGCGCGTCATTTTTATTCGATTTGGGAATGGCATATCAATACAGTCTCGAATTTGCCAAGGCAATTAAGGTGTATAAGGCCTACATCGCGGCATTGGGTGCAGATGCCAAACCGAAAGAATTAGCAAAGGCCAACAAAGCTATCAGAGAGTGCGAGTCGGGAATTGAGTTGGTGAAGAAACCTATTCGTGTGCGGATCGACAATTTAGGTCCAAATATCAATTCAAAGTTTGCCGATTATGCGCCTGTTTTATCGGAAGACGAAACAAAGCTGATGTTTACTTCTCGGCGTGAAGGAACAACAGGAAATCTTGTGGATGCAATAGATTCGATGTATCTCGAGGATATTTATCTTTCCTATAAACTGGATGATGAATGGGCTCCTGCCCGGAATGCAGGCTCGCCACTAAATACTTCTGAGCACGATGGCACCATCAACCTTTCGGGCGATGGTAAGACCTTGATCATGTATCGAACAACCGGTGGCGGAGATATTTTTGAATCGCGGATGAACAATATTGCATGGAGCGACCCCCGTGCCTTACAAGAAATCAATTCGAAAGATTACGAAAATCACGCAGCGTATTCGACAGACGGAAAAACGATATTTTTCATTTCGAACCGCAAAGGCCGCGAAGCACAAGGCTCGAAAGATATTTACCTCGGCGATGTGAATACAGATGGTAGCATTACCAATATTCGCAATGCTGGCGCGGTAGTGAATACCGAATATGAGGAAGATGGAATTTATTGCCATCCCGACGGGAAAACAATTTTCTTCAGTTCGCGCGGACACAATACCATGGGAGGATTCGATATCTTCAAGTCGACCTTTGAAGCCGATACATTCACAAAACCGGTGAACCTCGGATATCCGGTGAATTCGCCCGAAGACGATGTGTTTTTCGTGCTTTCGAAAGATGGAAAACGTGCCTACTTTGCCAGCTATCGTGAAGAAGGATACGGCGAAAAAGATATTTATGTGATGAATTTCCTTGAAGAAGTTGAGGCGCTTGCATCGATCCAAATTAGCATTCTCGATACCACCAAAGGCATTAAATTGAAATCATCGCTCGAAATCATCGACAAAAATGGAAATGTAATCGTGAATCGTTCGGTTGATACAGGCGAAACCATTGCCAATGTTCCGGTAGGTGCGAGCTATACACTTCGCGTAAAAACCGATAATTATGCAACATTTGAAGAGAGTTTGAACATTCCGTTTGATGCCGGAAATCAGGTTATTGTTCGGACGATTGAAATGAGTACCGAAGATCCGACACGCATCAATGGTTTGCTAGTTGATTATTCCTCACGCATTCCACTTCAGGGCGAGGTTGAGGTAAAAGACCTTGCAACGAGCGAGGTGATTAAAATGGCCACAACCGACCGCGACGGAAAGTACAATTTGCAGCTGCAGGCCGATAAAAATTATCAAATCCAAAGCCGCTCGCTCGATCACCGTACCTACACCGATACGCTTCGTTTAGGCAAGGATATGGAAGGCAAGGAAATTACACTCGATTACAGCCTGAATAAATTAAATCGTACCGACATTACGTTTTTAAAAGGAAAAATTAAAGATGGCGATAGTGGCGATACCATCAGTGCCGACATCACGATTACCGAATTCGGCGGCATACCGGTAATTGTGTATCCAAAGCCAGGAAGCTACGACGGGGTTGTTTCGAACGGAGCAACCTACACACTTGTAGCACAAAAAGATGGGTATCTTACCTACTCAGCAACAATCGAAATTCCCGATTCGACTTACGGCCGCGATGTGATTCATGATATTACATTGCTCAAAGCCGAAAAAGGAGCGAAGATGGTGCTAAACAACATTTTCTTCGACTTTAACAAATCAACTTTACGGCCAGAGTCTTACAAAACACTCAATCTGCTTCTTTCAACACTCAAGCGTTATCCGGGCATGTCGATCGAGATTTCGGGGCATACCGATAATGTGGGTAGCATGAGTTTCAACCAAAAACTCTCCGAGAATCGCGCTGCGGTTGTGCGAGAATTCCTCATACGAAACGGAATTGCAGCCAAACGCCTGTATGCAGTGGGTAAGTCGTTTAAACAACCAATAGCGAGTAACGAGACCGATGCAGGTCGACAAATGAACCGCCGCACCGAAATCAAGATTATAGGAATGGAGTAATTCCATCGTCCGAATTCCGTACTTTTGCCGCCCCTTCTTACTACCATGAGTCAGATTAGCGAAGAAATAGGCAAGCGAAGAACTTTTGCCATTATCTCACACCCCGATGCCGGTAAAACCACACTTACCGAGAAACTTCTCTTGTTCGGCGGTGCCATTCAGACTGCAGGAGCCGTAAAATCGAACAAGATTAAGAATACCGCGGCTTCCGACTTCATGGAAATCGAAAAGCAGCGCGGAATCTCGGTAGCAACCTCGGTAATGGCTTTTCATTATGGCGGCGCACAAATTAATCTGCTCGATACACCGGGTCACAAAGATTTTGCTGAAGATACCTACCGCACACTTACTGCAGTTGATAGTGTAATTCTCGTAATCGACTGCGTGAAAGGCGTCGAAGAGCAAACGGAAAAACTCATGGAAGTTTGCCGTATGCGCGATACACCCGTGATTGTATTCATCAACAAGCTCGATCGCGAAGGGCAGAATCCGTTCGATTTGCTCGATGAACTGGAAAGCAAACTAAACATTAAAGTGCGACCTTTGAGTTGGCCCATCAGCATTGGGCAAACATTCAAAGGCGTGTACAATTTGTACGACCATTCGCTGAATCTTTTCAATCCGAATAAAACCAAAATCGAAGAAGACATAGTGGCGATAAATCGTCTCGACGATGGCAGCCTCGACAAGCAAGTGGGCGAGAAAGATGCCGAACAATTGCGGCAAGATGTTGAATTGATTGAAGGCGTTTACGATACATTCGACGAACAGAAATACCGCGACGGGCATTTGGCACCGGTGTTTTTCGGATCGGCGATTAACAATTTCGGTGTGCGCGAATTGTTAGATACCTTCATCCGCTTGGCACCTGCTCCTCGTCCCCGCGCTTCCGATAAGCGCCTGGTAAATCCGGATGAAGCTAAATTTTCGGGCTTTGTTTTTAAGATTCACGCCAACATCGATCCGCGACACCGCGACCGCATTGCATTTCTGCGGGTGTGTTCGGGTAAGTTCGAACGGAATAAGTTTTTTCACCATGTTCGATTAAATAAAGATTTTAGGTTTAGTTCGCCTGCTACCTTCATGGCGCAGGAAAAGAACATCATCGAAGAGGCTTTTCCGGGCGATGTAATTGGATTGTACGATACCGGAAATTTCAAAATAGGCGATACGCTTACCGAAGGTGAAGAAATGATGTTCAAAGGAATACCCAGTTTCTCGCCCGAAATCTTTAAGGAAGTGGTGAATATCGATCCGCTTAAGTCGAAGCAGCTCGAGAAAGGCGTTCAACAGCTTACAGAAGAGGGCGTTGCCCAGTTGTTTGTGCAGAATATGGGCAACAAGAAAATCATCGGAACGGTTGGTGAGCTTCAGTTTGAGGTTATTCAATATAGGCTAAAACACGAATATGGCGCTTCTTGTAACTTCCATGCAATGAATGTATACAAGGCCTGCTGGATTACATACGACGATAAAGCCGATTTCGAGAATTTCATTCGCTACCGCGGCCATCAGATAGCCTACGATAAGGAGAACAATCCGGTGTTTCTTGCCGAAACTTCATGGATGCTAAACACACTGATTGCCGATTTTCCGAAACTGAAATTTCATTTCAATTCGGAGTTCAAAACCAGCTAAACTTCTAGTTGGTAAACAAAACAACGTAGCGAATTTTCACGCTTGTTTTATTAGATTAATTCATTGATATTGCAGCCTATTCCTTTTTACAATGAGCAAGAAAGTAAACGAAACAACAGCGAAGTCTTCTTCGCGTAAAGCCTATTTTGCAGAACCCGAAGAAAATGCCGGCTTCATTATGTGGCAGGTTTCGATGTTGTGGCAGCGTAAACTTAAAAACGGGCTCGATAAGTTTGGAATAACCCATGCCCAGTTCCTACTGCTGGCTTCATTGCATCACCTCGGTCAGGTAAAAACTATCGTAAGTCAGCAAGATCTTGCAAAGCATGTACGCATCGACAAAATGATGACCTCGAAAATCCTGCGCACATTGCAGAAAAAAGGATTACTCACGCGCAAGAAGAATAAAATGGATACCCGTTCGCGCACCTTGATGTTGAGCGAGCAGGGCATTGAATTGCTTGAGCATGCTACAAAAGTTGTGGACCGTATCGACCAGGATTTTTTGATTGGCTTGGGATTGAATTCGCTTTCGTTTCAGGACGATTTGCGTAGTCTTTTGAAAATGAATTAAGCTTTTTTTCATGAAATATTTTTTCCTACTCGCTTTAGCCTGCCTTTCATTCAAGGCCGAGGCACAATTTTTCAGCACAAAACTGCAGCAAAAGCTTGAGGGTAATGCTGCTGATGCGCGCTATCGTGTAAATATTTACCTAAAAAGCAACGAGGACCTCAGCTTACTTAAACACAACATGCGGAGTTCACAGGTACCAGTTATCGAACGTTCGGCTCGTGTAAATTCCTTGTTGAAGTCAAAAGCTGATGTTTCGCAACAAGCGTTAATCGAATTTGCTTTGGGAATTTCTGCACTTGAAAGCGAGTTCGAGGTTCGTGCACGCTACCACATTGTAAACATGGTTTCTGCTGAGGTTTCTGCGAATGTACTTTGGGGCCTAACGGAGTTTCCTGGGGTGGAATGGATTTGCTTGCGCGACGAGATCCAGTTGAAATACGATGCTCCTGTTGCGATGGAGCGGGTTTCGGGGCGTTCGGTTGGCGGACATGAGCCCGGGCATGATGCGATTCATGCCCCGTTTATGTGGAATTTAGGTTACACAGGGCTTGGACGCAGGCTTTATACAGTCGACACGGGTATTTGGCCCGTGCATCCAGCTGTTTCGCGGCAATACCGGGGCAATTACCTTCCTGAGGCACAGTGCTGGTTAGGCTTCGATTTTCCACATCCCGCCGATAAACCCGATGCGCATGGGACGCATGTTACGGGAACCGTTTTAGGCCTCGATCTGGCAACTTCCGATACCATTGGACTGGCTTTCAATGCGAGTTACATAGCTACAGATCCGATTGTTGAAGACATTGCGGATGTTAGACCACTCGAGGCCATTTTAGCAGCATTCGAATTTGCGCTCGATCCCGATGGCGATCCAAATACCAACGATGTTCCGGATGTAATCTGCAATTCGTGGGGTTTTGGCGATACCATTGTGGATGGATTGTGCACAAATCCTATCGTAGTTGGACTGTTTGAAGCGCTTGATGCTGCCGGAATTGCAGTCGAATTTTCGGCCGGAAATGAAGGTCCCGGAACAGCGACAATGGGCATGCCTGCATACGTTGTATTAGACAGCGTGAATGTATTTTCGGTAGGTGCTGTGAATGGGAATGTGACAGGTTACCCGATTGCCGATTTCTCGAGCCGCGGTCCTTCGAGTTGCGGCGATGGCGGACAATTGTCAATCAAACCCGAAGTGAGTGCGCCCGGTGTGAATGTGCGGTCGTCGGTGCAGCAGGATGAATATGCCTTATATCAAGGAACATCGATGGCTGGTCCGCATGTTGCCGGAGCCGTTCTTCTATTAAAAGAAGCATTTCCGATGCTCGAAGGGCGCGATATTCTGTATGCTTTGTATGCCTCGGCAAGCGATTTAGGTGCGCCGGGCGAGGATAATATTTACGGCAATGGAATAATAAACCTCGAAGCGGCATACAATTATCTATCGTTGAATCATACGCCCGCTCAGCCCAATACTTCGCCATATGATCTTGCTATTGCAGAGATTCTTGCGCCTTCATTTACTTGCGAGGGAAATTATTCCTTGGGTATTGTACTTCAAAATGCAGGAACTGCAGGATTTTCGGGTGCGAGTATTCGGGTTGGATTACTTGGGGCTAGCGAAGAAACAATTGAATTCACCGGCACGCTGAATGCCGGCGCACGCGATACGGTTTACAGCAATGCTATTTCGCTAACGGCAGGTTGGTTGGAAATCAAAGCTGAGGCATCACTGTTGATCGATGTAATCGAATACGAAACGCTAAATAACAGCCGTATACATCGCATAAATGTGCGCCCCGAAGTTAGCCTTCCCTTTGCAGAGACCTTTGAGTTCAATGATTTAAATGGGAATAATTTATTCGTAACCAACGGAGATTACAAACTCACTTGGGATACCATACGCACAGCAGGATTGAGCAATAGCAATTATTCGGGCTATTACAAAATGTTGAACAATGCATTGCGCGATACCGCCGATTATTTGTACACACCTTTCATTGAAGTTCCTGCAGCGTCTGATTCGCTCATGTTTAGTTTCAGTTATGCATACCGGTTCAGAAGCAATACCTTGTCTGATTCGCTAAACGTCGAAATTTCTGATGATTGTGGTCAATCGTGGAATTCTGTTTTTTACAAAGGCGGAAGCGAACTGGCTTCATTTGATACGACATGGGTTAATTTTAAGCCTTTTGCCCCACAACACTGGAAAAAAGTTAAAATCGATTTACTTCCGTTGATCGATGGAGAGTCTGTTATAATTAGGTACAAACCAATTAATGACCTTGGCAGCAATCTGTTCCTCGACAACATCTTTGTTTACAGCAGTGAAAATCCCGAAACGGTCAATTCTCCCAATAGTATTTCGATAAACATTTTTCCAAATCCTGCTGAGGCCTCGCTTCAGGTAAAATTGGAAAGATTTAGCGATGTCGGAGAAGTTACTTTATCTGTGGTGGATGCAACAGGCAGAATAGTATTGGATTCGCATGCAGAATCTGATACTTTTCAGTTGAACACATCCAATTTCAAGCCTGGGATATACAACTTAATAGCTAAATATGATAGCCAGATTGGTGTTCAGCGATTTGTTGTGTTGCGTTAGCTTTAAAAATTGAACGATTTTTATTGATAGCGCGTTCATTCATCCACCAAACAAAATACAAACCCGCCGCTCTCCTCGGCAATAAGATCTACAATTCGCCAACGCACAAAGCTGGCCAGCGTGCGCACTACAATATGACGTGGCAATCGGGTTAACTTTACCGCCTGATTCAATGAAATCCATTTGTGTTGCTGCCATATGGAAAGTAATTTTTGTTCGCGCGTTGAATATACCGAAGGCCGTTCGCGTACATCGCTCATTTTCCATAATTCGAGATGTACGGGCGATGCCAATCTGTTTGAGGCTCCGTAGCGCACCCAGGCTTTCCAGGCATCAGGTTCTGTTTCAGCTAATACAGGTTTTGCTTCGGCTTCGGGAACAACCACTTCGAGAACAGCCTTACCTTTTATATCGTGCCGAAAAAGCTGCGGTTTTACTTCGGGTTTGCAATAAATCGATGCCGCTGCTTCCAATACATACACTTCTTCATCGAGCCGAATGCCTGCAACAGCCCCGTTGTCTTTCACGCCAACCAGAATTGTACCTCCGCCTGTATTGGCAAATGCCGAAAGTGTTGCTGAAATTCGGCGTGCAGAATTCAATTCAAACTTGTACTCAACCTCCTGGTTTTCGCCCAGCAGCAACATACGGTCGAGTGCTTCCAACATACATGCAAAGAACGAAAATCGCGCGGTGTTTGCACATCTTGCTTGAAAATAAATCTGCTTTTTACGCACTGTATTAGCAGATTATTCTACGCGAAACCGAATTGAAGAAATTCGTTGAGTAAGTTAATTATCCACATGCGCTGTTAACATTCCTGTCAGAAAATGCCTTTTCAAGCATCAGTATTCTGCAACGAATCGTTGTAATTTCGGGAAATGCTTGTGCACCTTTCGGTACGTAATTATGCTTTAATCCGAAGTCTCGATCTCGATTTTCGTTCGGGCTTTACGATTCTTACCGGCGAGACCGGCGCAGGGAAATCGATTCTCCTGGGCGCGTTGAATTTACTGCTCGGTGAGCGGGCCGATTCTGCAGGAATCCAGAACGCAAGCGAAAAGTGCATCGTTGAAGGAAAATTCAATTCAACCGGCGATGGGGTGATGGCCTTTTTTGAGGAACATAACCTCGATCTGGAGGATGAATGCATCCTGCGGCGTGAAATTGCTCCGGGTGGAAAATCACGCGCGTTTGTAAACGATACGCCTGTAAACCTGCAGCAACTCAAACAGCTTGGAAGCATGCTGGTTGATATTCACGGACAACACGATACCATTCTGATCAACCAGGACGCATTTCGGATTCAGTTCATCGATGGACCGGCTGGAGCGTTGAAGCAGCAAAAATTATTTGAACAAGACTTCAATGCATGGATCAAAGCAGAGAAGTTGTTAAGGCAACTTAAAGCACAGCAGGAAGCTGTTGCGCGTGAATATGATTTCATTCGATTTCAGCTCGATGAACTTGAAAAGGCCGAGGTACAGGATGGTGAATTGCAGCGGGCCGAGGACGAGTTCCGCTGGCTGAACAATGCTTCCGAAATCGGCAAGATTCTTTCGCAAGCCGTGCATTTAGCCGACGATGAAGCGCAGGGAATTCAGAATCGGTTGAAAGCATTAGCGCAGTTGATTCGTCAGGCCGAACGCCTCAGCAACGAATTGGATCCGCTGACGGGGAAACTGACAGCATTGAATGCCTTATTTTCTGAGGTATCGTTTGAACTGAGTCGTGAAGCTGCGCGTTGCGAATCGAATCCGTTGCGGATCGAACAATTGGCCGAACGAATTGACACCATAAACCGCTTGTTGCACAAACACCGGGTGAAATCGGAAGCCGAACTTCTTGCCTTACAGCATGCGTATACCGAACGACTTTGCACAGCAGATTCGCTCGAAGCAGAGATTCGGGCGCAGGAAAGCGAGGTAAATAAGTTGCACATACTCCTCACACAGCAGGCCGATGCTTTGCATGCCATGCGCGAAAAATCTATATCGGGCATTTCAAAATCGATGATGCAGTTGCTCAAATCGCTTGGCATGCCCAATGTGTGCTTCGAAGTTCAGCTTGAACGAACGGAGAGCTTCGACCGCTTCGGAAATACACGTGTAGCTTTGCTTTTTTCGGCAAATACCGGGAGCGCGCTAACCGATATTTCCAAAACCGCATCAGGCGGAGAACGTTCGCGTGTAATGCTGGCCATCAAGAAAGTTATGGCCGAATCGATCGCGTTGCCCACAATTCTTTTCGACGAAATCGACACGGGCGTTTCGGGTGCGGTAGCCGATGGAGTAGGGGAGATGCTGCAACAAATGGGAAAGCGCATGCAGGTGTTGTGCATAACGCATCTTGCTCAGATTGCTGCAAAAGGAGAAGATCATCTCAAGGTAATAAAACGCAGCGATGGCAAACGCACCGAGACGAAAATTCAGCGATTAACCGGCGATGAACGTATCGATGAAATTGCTGCCATGCTAAGTGGAAAAGCCTTGTCGGACGAGGCACGAATGAATGCCAAGGCGCTAATGCTGCAAAATCAGTCCTAATTTGTTTACTTTTGAGCCAATATTCAAAATACATATGACACAGATCTTAAACGGGAAACGCGGAATAATCTTCGGAGCTCTAGATGAGCAAAGCATTGCATGGAAAGTAGCTGAACGCGCTGCTGAAGAAGGAGCTCAGTTTGTGTTAACCAATGCACCGATTGCGATGCGCATGGGCGAAATCAATAAGCTGGCGGCCAAATGCAATGCGCAGATTGTTCCGGCTGATGCAACCTCCGACGAAGATTTGAATAAGCTGTTTACCGAATCGATGCAGATTTTGGGTGGTAAAATCGATTTTGTATTACACTCCATCGGCATGTCGCCAAATGTGCGAAAAGCCCGTCCCTACACCGATTTAAACTACGATTTCTTCCATAAAACGCTCGACGTTTCGGCCATGTCGCTGCACCGGGTTTTGCAAACCGCATTTAAACTCGATGCCATCAGCGAATGGGGCTCGGTTGTGGCATTAAGTTACATCGCCGCACAGCGCACGTTCCCCGATTACAGCGATATGGCAGAAGCCAAAGCCATGCTCGAATCGGTTGCCCGTAGTTTTGGATACCATTATGGGAAAGCGAAAAAGGTGCGCGTAAATACAATTTCGCAATCGCCAACTTGGACAACCGCGGGCAGTGGCGTACCGGGCTTTAAAGAGTTTTTCAATTATGCCGATTCGATGTCGCCACTCGGAAATGCCAAAGCCGAAGATTGTGCAAATTATTGCATCTCATTGTTTTCGGATTACACACGCATGGTTACGATGCAGAATTTGTTTCACGACGGAGGTTTCTCGAACATGGGTATTAATGCTGCGATGGTAGCTCCGCAAGGGGAATAATTGTCTGCTATGAAGCGCTTCTTGATCTTCCTTGTAATGTTTGTTCCTGCATCGTTCTTTGCGCAGGACGAGGGTGGGGACGATGATTTCAAGCCACGACGCATTCCGTTTACGATAGGGCTAGATGGTGGAATAGCCTCCATTACCACACCACGCGCATTCAAGACCAATTTTAACTCTGTTGGCGATTTTACCTTGTCGCTCGATTTTGGCATTACCCCCAGGTTCAGCGCTTCCTTGCAAGCACGTTATGCCGGGTTTCAGGTGCGCCGACAAATGGTGAATAAAGCCGATGAGCCCCAGATTAACAATCAAGGCCTGGATGTTATTGCCGAAACAGCCACAACGCTAAACCTGAATTCGCAGGGTATTGCATTGAATTATTTAAGTTGGACCGGGCGTTATACGTTTTTAA
>CANMGM010000023.1 GCA_947497195.1 Bacteroidota bacterium | reverse complement strand
TTTGGATGTATCGATACAGACAGCCTGAACATACTAATCGAACCATACTTTTCACTTTTTATTCCAAACGCTTTCTCACCAAACGGCGATGGCATCAACGAAACATTTGGACCAATTGGAGGCGGAATGAAAACATACCAGTTCAGAATTTTCAACCGCTGGGGCGAGCTTGTTTTTGAATCCGATTCCATCGAAAAACAATGGGATGGCACCTTAAATGGCGGAAAGAAAATTGCCCAACAGGACGTATACTCCTACACATTAAGCGTATTAAGCTTCGAACGGAAGCAATACGTATACACCGGCAGAATTACCCTGGTGCGGTAATTTTTTGCGAATTTTTCCTATTTTCGCTCCCTTAAGGTGAAAATCAAAAAATTAACTTCCGTAATTTTTGTTCCGAAACGATTGAAAAGTATTGTTTCGTTCATTGTATTTTCTTTATTGTTATTGGATTTAGGCTACGGACAGGTTGTGGTGGTAAATAACCTCTTACCGGCCGACCAGAAGGTTTGCAAACCATTCATATTCGGATTTTCGGCAGTGAATGCTCCCCCGGCCGCTTCACTAAATACGATACCGGGTTTTACACCTGAAGTAATGAGCTATGTCGAAACGGCGATTCCATTCCAGGCTGCAACCCCGGCCGGCACTGTGGTCAACCTAACCGATGATGTTCCATCAGGCGTTCTGCCCATCGGATTTACTTTCCTTTTCTCGGGTATACCCTTTACGCAATTCCGCATTTCGCCCAATGGGTTTATTTCGCTTGGGGCCGGCTTACCAACAAGTTTGTTTTCGTTTGATGCAGATGCTATGGCAGCAGACCATTGCGATCCGAATGAAGAATTCCCCGAAAATGCTATTCTTGGTTGCTATCAGGATTGGAATCCCAACGGTGTTCCAAACGCTATACGATATCAAACAACCGGAACAGCACCTAACCGCATATTAAGCGTTTATTATACCAATGTGCCATTCTTTTCCACTTGCGGCGGTACAGCGACCTTTTACATTCGCCTTTTTGAAACAAGCAATAATATCCAGATTCACATTCAGAATAAACCGGTTTGCCCGGGTATGTGGCAGGGCGATAGTTTTTCGGGAATCACGCCCGATTGCGATAGCGATTGTCCTTCGGTTTCTAGTTTTGCAGGCACCGACATTGCTGTAAACAACACAGCAACCCAGTATACATATTCAGTTATTCCGTATACAGGAGCAGCGCCTGTAACTTACTCAAATCCACAGCTAAACTGGACCGGCTTGCAGGGAGCCACCATTGCAAATGCAACAACGTCATTCAATCCGACCATAAATCCTGGCAGCGGCCAAGCTTTACTCGATTATCCTGCTACAGCTCAAAATTATCGACGGTTTATATGTAAAGTAACCTACGATTCAAATTTACCTTGCGGTGCTCCGTATGTTTTGGTCGATACCATAACATTCAGTCAGAAGCCATACGATATGGCATTCACTGCAACTACACCGATCTGCCTGAATGAATCATCTTTGATAACATACGAAGGCTCGACTCCGGTAGCAACAGGGGCCCAACCTACAGTAATTGCTTGGAATTTCGGATCGGGATCAACTCCACCTACGTCAAATTCGCTTGCCGACCAAAATGTAACGTGGAGTACAACGGGGCTTAAAACCGTTACACTGAATCTAAGTGGCGGGGGTTGTATTGCAAACGATACTTCTTTTACAGTAGAGGTTGTTGCTAGCCCAACATCGGCATTCAATTTCCCAACAACAGTATGCGCCGAAAGTTCTGCCAATTTTTCTGCAGTCACCCCCATCGCAGGTGCAACCTATACCTGGACAACTGATGGCGGAATTATTTCGCCTGCTGCAGGTGGCTCAAGCATTTCAATTGCATGGAATACACCGGGCACGAAAACCGTTACACTACAAGTTACGGTTGGTTCCTGCACATCGGTAGTAACATCGCATACAGTTACCGTAAAACCAAGGCCTTCGGCGGCATTTAACTCAACTGCTAATTCGGTTTGTGAAGATATTGCGTTACAGTTCTCATATCAAGGCACAGCTGCTGATGTGGCAAGCTATTCATGGAATTTCGGTTCGGGTTTGGCTAGTCCATCAAGCAATTCGCCCAATCCGTCTGTTATATGGAACACCCCAGGAACAGTTCAAGTAGGATTTTTTGCGCTTGGAACGAATGCTTGTTATTCCGATACACTAAGCCAAACCATTGTTGTACATCCAAAGCCTTTAGCAGCAATTAGTTCGGTCGACTCGGTTTGCCAGAATGCATCGCTTGCTCTAAGTTGCAATATTCCACCTGTAGCTGGTTCCACCTTCGCATGGAATCTTGGAACGGCTACGCTTGGTTCGGGAAACACAAATTCGGCTGGACCAATTTCCGTTTCGTGGCCTCTTGCCGGAAATCAATCGGTTACACTAAGCATTACAAGTCCACAGGGCTGCATATCTGAAGATTCCGTAAAGGTGATTCATGTAAATCCAATACCCTCATCACAATTCAGTATTTCGTTGCCCTCGGTTTGTGTCGGGGTTAATTCAACACTCATCCAAACGGGTGTAAGCGGCACTAATCCGGCTTTTACTTGGACAGGTTTAGCAGGAAGCACATTCAGTTCACCATCAGCGGCGAGCACGCAAGTCAATTTTTCGGCTCCCGGAAATGCAAGCGTATCGCTTCTTGTTATTGCCGAAGGTTGCTCATCGGTCGTAACAACACAGAACATAGAAGTTTTAACAACGCCAACAGCTACCTTCACTGCAGATGCAGGGATTTGTCAGGCCGATAATGCCCAAGTTGATTATACCGGCACAGGAACGTCAAATGCTCTTTTCAATTGGTCGTACAGCGGCGGAACGCCATCAACTTCCAGCCCTGGACTTAACCCATACAGTGTTGTCTGGAATACGCCTGGAAGCAAAACAATAACACTCAGTGTAACTGAATTTGGTTGCTCATCGCTACCCTTTTCGCAAACTGTAGAAGTGTATCCTGTGCCGGTTGCATCGTTTGTAAGCACATCTCCATCCTGCGCAGGCTTGAACGATACTATTACCTACACCGGAAATGCAGGAAGCGGGGCTACCTATAACTGGTCTTTCGCAGGATCAACCACTCCGGTATTGGTCGGACAAGGCCCTCATTACGTATCGTATACAAATCCGGGAACATACACCATTAACTTGGCTGTTTCAGAAAATGGCTGTAATTCGGCGCCCAACCAGATTACAATACAGGTAAGTCCGATTCCGCTTGCCGACTTTACGGTAGAATCTCCGGTTTGCAAAGGGGCTAATTCTGAGATTAGCTACACTGGGACCAATGCATCTGCCGTAAATTACATTTGGAACTTTGATGGCGGAGATGCAACACCGGGAGTGGGAATTGGGCCGCATAACGCGAATTGGTCAAGTGCTGGCACAAAAACTATTCGTTTGCGCGTAGTGCTGCAAGGATGCTTATCATCCGAAGTTACGTATCCGGTGGAGGTTCTTGAATTACCCGCAGCAGATGCCGGTATCAACCAAACAGGATGTTCGGGTGGGAGCGTAAATTTGGGAAGTACGGCAATCCCGGGGTACACTTATGAGTGGAGTCCGTCGAATGGTCTAAGCAATTCGTTTGATGCACAGCCCACAGCCACCGCCATCAACACTACGAATGACCAGATTTCGATTGCGTATGTGCTAAAAGTTTCTGATGGCCAATGCATTAATCGGGATACGGTAATCTATTCGATACAGGAGCCTGTAAACGTATCCTTTGTATCGCCAACCGGACAGTGTTTTTCACAGAACAGCTTTTCGTTTGAGGCCTTGGGGAATTTTTCTGCCAATGCAAACTACAGCTGGAATTTTGGGCCGAATGCCTCCCTGCCAGTTTCAACTCTGCAGGATCCAACAGGCATTTCATTCACCAATACAGGCCAGCAAACCATTAGTGTTCAGGTCGAAGACGAAGGATGCTTAAGCAATACCTACACTTCGGCAGTTTTTGTTTACGAAGAACCCAATGTTAACTTTTCTGTGGCCAGTGCCGAAGGTTGCGTGCCTCACAGAGTTTATTTCACCAACCTCAGCAGCAATGGATCGGGCGTAGACTATGTCTGGTATTTTGGTGATGGTACAAGCTCCGAATCATTTAGTCCAGCTTACACCTACGACAGACCGGGCGATTACCCGGTGACATTGCTTGTTAAGGCAGAAAACGGGTGCGATACAGCACTAAAAATTGATGACCTCGTACATATTTTCCCATTGCCCAATCCATTGTTCCAATTAAGTGATAACAGTCTGGTAATGCTGGAGGATACCATCAGCGAGGTTCTGAATATTCAGGAGGCCTACAGCAGTTACGATTCGGCCTATTTCAGAATTACACCTTCGTTTAACAGCAATAGTTCTGACACGCTTTTGTTTGGAACCAGTCATCAAATTCGATTCAACAGACCCGGAAATTACGCCATATGGCATTTTGTTGAGAACGAATTTGGCTGCACCGACTCGTTGTTACGCTATGTGAATGTGAATGCGGAACAGTTTGTCTTCGTTCCAAACGCATTTACACCCGACAACGACGGAATCAACGATATATTTACAATTGCCGGAAGGGATATTCAGGAATTTGCGATGCAGATCTACAACAGGTGGGGTGAGCGAATTTACAGCACATATGATATTGAAGGCGGTTGGGATGGCAGATACAATTATTCCAATAACGCTATTGTTTCAGGAACGTACTACTACCTGATTCGAATCCGCGATAGTAAAAACAACTGGCATACAGTTGATGGATTCGTAAATGTACTTCGCTAACTTTTGGGCCTATATCCTTTGGGCAAAGCGTTTTTAAGTTTTTTCATGTATTCCTTATCCGGAATCTCGAAGGCTCCGAACTGGAGAAGGTGTTGGTTAAGATACTGAGAATCGAGCAAGATGAAATTATTTTTTCGGAGATAATCGACAAGGAAAACCAGGCAAGCCTTACTGGCATTTGTAACCCTGTGAAACATACTTTCACCAAAAAATGCACGACCAAGGCATACGCCGTATAAACCACCGGCAAGTTCATCTCCTTTCCAGGCCTCAATGCTAAGCGCCAGTCCGCGTCCATTCAATTCACAATAGGCCTCAATAATTTCTGGCGTAATCCATGTGCTTCCATTTTTTCGCTCGGCACATTTCTCCATAACCACTTTAAACTGGGTATTCATAGTAAATGTGAATGGCTCTTTACTTAAAAATCGCCCCAGTGTTTCCGGCACATGAAAGTATTCATCGATTGGTATCAATCCGCGCATTGCGGGTCTATGCCACATTATGCGGTTGTTCAGCTCAGGGTGAGCCATCGGAAAATAGCCCATTGAATAGGCTTCTATTAAATCATCCGCTTTTAACACCGCATTAATTCACTTGAGTTCACTTTTTCATCGAAAAATAAAAGGTGCTACCGATACCCAGTGTGCTTTCGACCCATAATAACCCACGGTGTTTATCGGCAATTTTCTTGCATACCGCCAGACCGATTCCCGTTCCCGAATACTCGGCTTTGTTGTGTAGTCGCTTGAATGGCAGGTAAATTAAATCGAACGATTTGGGATCGATTCCAATGCCATTGTCGCTCACTTTTAAGACAAACTGATCAGGCTCATCAATGCAATCGAAATGAATGATGGGTTGTGGCTTATCGTTATATTTCAAGGCGTTCGAAAGCAGGTTGTCGAGAATTTGCTGAATGAGTGAGCGTATTCCACGCACGTTTGGCAGATTACCCACAGTTACCTGTGCATTTTTTTCGCGGATGAGTTGCTGATAAACAACCAGCGTATCGCGAAGCATTTCGCGCAGGCTTAGCTCATTGAAATCTTCTTCTGTTGTACCCACACGCGAATAGGTAAGCAAATCCTGAATGAGCCTTTTCATCCGATTTGCTCCGTCGAGCGCAAAGCCGATGTATTGCTCAGAACGTTCGCTCAGGCTGATTTCCTTGCTGTTCAGCAACAATTGCATAAACGACGAAATCATGCGCAGTGGCTCCTGTAAATCGTGCGAAACGATGTAGGCGAATTGCTCGAGTTCTTTATTAAAGCCAAGAAGCTGTTGAGCACGGTGCTGCAATGCTTCATTCAACTGAATCAAGGATTCCTCACTTTGCTTCAGGGCCGTAATGTCTTGCATTGTACCGATAAGTCGAATCGCCTTACCAAATTCGTCGTAAATAAAAATACCGCGATCAAGAATATGCTTGTAGTTGCCATCGGCGCAACGATACTGGTATTCTTCGCTCCAGTATTTGCTTCTGTTCAACGTGGCAGCATGCTGGTTGTTGAGGATACGCTCCTTGTCGCCCGCGAAGATGAACGACTTCCAGTGTTCGTGGTTTAAAACCAAGCCTTCGGTGTTATGCGATGTTAATTTGGTAAACGAATCGCCCCAATCGTATTCATCGCGGCGCATATCCCAATCGTAAATCCCTTCGTTTGCAGCTTCGCGTAAAAGTCTGAAACGCTCGTTCTGGTTGCGCAATTCTTCATCATACAAAATACGCAAGGTGAGATCTTGGCCGGCGGCGTAGATAATTCCTTCTGTATTGTTGGCATTCAGCGACCATTCGAGCCACACCCGTTTATCGTCCCCACCTTTGATGATATTCTCGAACTGCACATCCTGCTCATGCTGAAGCTTTTGGAATGCTGTCAAACTCGACTCTACATATTCATCATCAACCCAGTTGAAAAACGATGTGCCAATAACTTCTTCGCTTTTTCGCCCAAGCATCGCTGCGAAGCGTGCGTTAAGCTTGTAAATTCTACCGCTTCGATCGAGAATGCATAGAAAATCGGGAACCAACTCAAAAATCCGGTCGGCTTCAAATGCAACCCTCCGACTGTCGATATGCACACCCAGTCGGTTCGAAAGCATCCGAATGAGACGAACTGCCTGTAACTCATCTTCAAAATTTGTTTTTCTGAAGAACACCAGCGTAGAAACATGGGTATTTCCGGAAAAAACAGGAATCGCCAATGCCGCTTCAATTCCGGCTTCCACAGCCATGGCCCTGCGCATAAACTTTGGTTCCAGAAACAAATTAATAACCTGGTTCCTTGCGTTATTTCGGCGCATATCCTCCGTTTGTTCGAGCGGAATTTCGAGGGTTGAAGAGTAATCGCAATAACGCTTCAGTGAATTGTCGTCGGGGTAATGGAATGCAAACAGCCGCTCTTTGTTGCGCAGGTAATCGGGGAACCAGCATTCTCCGGCATCGGCTCCAATCTCGATACATGTTGCTTGAAGCATTTGAATGAGGCTGCTGCGTAAATCGGCATCCTTGTGAATGAAGGAAAGTAGTCCGTTTACAACATCTTCAGAACGGCGGTTGGTAATTTCCTGTGTTAAATCCTGCACAAAACAAATCGCTGCAGCTTCGTCCTGTTCATTTTTTGACGGATATGCTGTTACCAGCCAGGTGCGTGGCATTCCGGTTCTCGGTAAAACAACTACCTCTACCTCGCGGTAACTGCCTTGCAATACAGCTTTTAGTTCGTGTGTTGCATGCTCAAGCTGATCCTCATTCAGTAAAATATTAAAACCACGTCGCAACAATTCCTCATTCGAGTACCCGCTAAGCTGACAACAACGGCCATTGGCAAAGAATAACTTTCCTTGTTTGTTGATTGCAAATACAGGCTGCGGGCTGTCTTCCAATTCAAATAGCAGATTTCCGCCTAACACCGAAAAAGTAGGCCTCGCCATTGCTTCTTTCGTGAATGTATCGCGCGTCCAAATAAGTAAATTATGATTGAGCCCTTCTATACGGCTTAATTGAAACTTGATCCATTCTTTACGATTCTCACTGATTTCGGCAAACACGTCTACGCTTAATACCTCGCGATTTTCAATTTGTTCCTGGATTTTGAAGCATACGCCCGAATCGGGTTTTATTCCCAACAAGCTTGAAAAATGAGTATGCTCTATATGCGCTTTTTGCTTTCCAATTAACCTACGCAATGCATCATTTGTATACACAACCACGTGATTGCTTCCCTCCGTTATAAAAATAGGGGTAGGAAGAATATCTAAAATTGTTTCATATACCAGCGTAGGATGCATAAATGTGAAAGTTACTCGGGGCGGTCGTTTTTAGTATCAGACTGGTTCAATCCGGTCATCGATTGAAGCAAAGCATTGATAACCGATAAGATTAAACTGAACAAAAGCGCCCAGCCAAATCCGTTCACATTAAATCCGTCCAGTAAGGCATCGGCAACAACAATGATGATCGCATTAATCACCAAAAGAAACAGACCAAACGTTAGTAGTGTGACGGGAATGGTTAGAATGAGCAAAACCGGTTTTAGGAAGGTATTTAGAAACGATAGAACCAATGCAACCAGCAAGGCATCCAGAATTCCTGATACCTGAACACCCGGTAAAATCTGGGCGGTAAATAATACGGCAACGGCCGATAAGATGCTTTGCAGCAACCACTTTTTCATGGCGAATTTTTACCTCTGCAAAATAGCATTTTCCTACTTTTACCGCTGATGAAAATTGTAACAATTATCGGAGCGCGCCCGCAGATTATTAAAGCTGCTGCTTTGAGCCGCGCAATTGCCGATTTCTCCCATCAAGTCGAGGAAATCATAGTTCACACCGGCCAGCATTACGATCCGGGCATGTCGGATGTGTTTTTTACCGAACTCGGAATCCCGCAACCCAATTATAACTTGGGAGTTGGTTCGGGAAGCCATGGTGCTCAAACCGCAACGATGATTTCCGGAATCGAAGCGATTTTACTGAACGAAAAGCCCGACTGGCTTGTGGTGTATGGCGACACCAATTCGACACTTGCCGGAGCAGTTGCTGCATCGAAAATTCACATACCCATCGCCCACATCGAAGCCGGATTGCGTTCGTTTAACAAGGCGATGCCCGAAGAAGTGAACCGCATTATGTGCGACCATGTATCGACCTTGCTCTTTGCGCCAACCGAAGCAGGTTACAGAAATTTACTGAGCGAAGGATTTAAGGAACAAACGGGGCCTTACAATGCGAATCGTCCCGGAATTTTTCATTGCGGCGATTTGATGTACGACAACAGCATGTATTTCGCAGAACTGGCTTCGCAGAAATTGGAATTCATCGAACAAAATAAACTCAACGAACGATTTATTCTGGCGACCATTCACCGCAATGCAAATACCGATGATCCTGAGCGTTTGCTAACGCTTTTGAATACATTGAATACCATCAGTGTGGAAGACAACATCCGAATTATCCTCCCGGTTCATCCCCGCACGCGAAAAATGATTGATGCCTTGGATTCGACGACAACCGAAGCTGTATTCCGGAATCCATTATTCAACTTATGCGAACCGGCATCTTTTCTCGAAATGATTGCCCTGGAGCAACGCGCTGAAATGGTGATTACAGATTCGGGCGGTGTGCAAAAAGAGGCCTATTATTTCAAGAAGCCTTGTATCATCTTACGCCCCGAAACCGAGTGGATAGAATTGGTGGAACAGGGCTGTGCGCAAATTTGCGATGCCAATGCCGGTAAAATTCGAGCAGCTTACCATCATTTTAAGTCGGCAAAACTTGAATTTCCGCCTTTATTCGGCGATGGCAAGGCCGCACGTTTCATGCTGCAGCAGCTTTGGGACGCTAAACGAAACTAAAGGCAACCGGTGGAAATCCTCATTTATTCTCAGAAAAGTTCGGCGCGAAGCCGGTATGTTTTCAAACTGCTTTTTGAGGAATTGTTGGGATGTTTCTACAGGGTAACAAGCAATCCGGGCGAATTTGAATCGTATCCAGGTCCGAAGTGCAGTTATGGCAAACGGCCTTTGGCGGATGAAGTGTTTCTATACTCATGCGACTTACTTTTTGAACAGGGCATCCGTTTTCAGGAAACCAACGAATCTGTCGAAAATGGAATTGCGATGCTTTTTCCGGCAAAGATGCCTGCAGCGATGCCCTTTGATGTGTTCTCAGCCAGCTTTTTCCTTGTAAGTCGCTATGAAGAATACCTGCCGCATTTTAAAGATCAGCACGGAAGGTTTAAGGCAAATCAATCTGTACTTTTCAAACTGGGTGTATTGAGTGAGCCGGTCGTAAATCGATGGGCGCTGCAACTTCTCTCAATACTTGAGCGAAGATTTGGAAACATAAGCCGCCAGAAAAGAACATTCACGTTTGTTCCATCTATCGACATCGATAATGCCTACGCCTTCAAACACAAAGGATTTATTCGAGCAATTGCAGGCAGTGCGGCCGATTTATTTGCATTAAATCCCAATCATGCCTTGTATCGTTTGCAGGTGATTTTCGGGATAAAAAAAGATCCATACGACACCTATGAATATTTATTGAATTTAAGCGAACGCTATCCCTTCAGAACCTTTTTCTTTTTCTTGTTGGGCGATTTTTCGAAATACGACCGCAATGTGCCATATCAAAACCGATATATGCAGGAATTGATCAAACTTCTCGATGATGCGGGAAAGGCAGGCATTCATCCTTCCTATTCTTCTCACCGCAGCAAAGAAATTCTGAAAAAAGAAATTTCCCGCCTATCATCTATTTTGCACCGCGAAATACACATGAGCCGACAGCATTTCTTGAAATTCTCATTGCCCGAAACATACCACCGCTTACTAGAGTGTGAAATTACCGACGATTATTCGATGGGCTACGCAGAAATTCCCGGATTTAGGGCAGGAATTGCAAGTCCGTACAACTATTACGACCTCGATCTCGAAACCGAAACCCAGTTAAGAGTGCATCCAATTTCGATTATGGATGGAACCCTGAAAGATTATATGAATTTGGAGCCCGAAGCGGCAATAGAAGTTATACGAACGCAACTTAATAAGGTAAAAGCAGTAAACGGAACATTCATCGCCGTATGGCATAACGAGTCGTTTGCCGAAAACAAACGTTGGAAAGGCTGGAGAGCAGTGTATGAAACCATGCTCGAACATGCGGCAATGAACTAATGATTAGATAAGATGATTAGGTATTATTCTCCTACAGAAATAAACCGCGATCGCTGGGACAAACTCATTGCAGCCAGCGTAAACAGTTTACCCTATGCCTGCACCTGGTACCTCGATGCCATTCACGGCGATCAATGGGGAGCGCTAATTGAAGACGATTATACCCTCGTAATGCCGATTCCCGAAAAAAGCAAGTGGGCAATTGCTTATTTATCCACTCCGCTTTTTATTCAGCAATTGGGTATTTTTTCTGAAGTGCCTGTTGAAGAAAGTAAGACGCAGTCTTTTTTGAATGAATTGAAAACGAAGTTCAGCTACATCGATTTCAATGTAAATTATGGAAATCCCATCGAATCAGACACACTTTTCACAACAAACCAACGAACCAATCTTATTTTACCCATACCCGAAGACCGAACGCTGATTCGGAATTCCTTTTCCGAAAACCTACTAAGAAATATCCAGAAGGCAGAGAAACTCAAGCTGTATTATGGCACCTGTTCGGTTAGATCGGTCATCAATTTGTTTAGCGAAAACAAAGCAGCTACTCTTCCCAACTGGAACGAAAAAAATTACATTGTTCTCGAACGACTCTTTCACATGGCTTCGCTTCGCGGATTTGCACGCAGCATGGGAATGTATTCACAGAAACACGAATTGTTGTGTGGGGCAATTTTTATGGAATGGAACGGACGAAGCATCTTCCTGTTTTCCGGAAATTCAGAGGAGGGCAAAGAGTCGGGTGCCATGGCATACCTTATTTATCAATACATCCTTGATGCCCCAACAGGGACAAAGATATTTGATTTCGAAGGCTCAGACAATCCCGGACTCAAACGTTTCTACGAAAGTTTTGGTGCAATTGAGCAGAACTACATACATTTGAAGCATAATAGTCTGCCTTTTTACATGCGCTGGCTAAAATCCTGATATGGTACATATTCTCCAACACCAGCAGTCGGTTGCCAATGTTTTTATCGCTGAGTTACGCGACGAAAATATCCAAAAAGACCCTTTGCGCTTTCGCCGTAACCTCGAACGACTGGGCGAAATTCTCGCCTACGAAATCAGCAAAATGCTTGATTACAAGGATGCCGAAGTTGTAACTCCTTTGGGAATTGCTGAAACACGCCTGCCTGCCGAACAGCCCGTTATCGCTACAATTCTACGCGCCGGTTTGCCGCTCCATCAGGGCATGCTCAATTTATTCGATCGTGCCGAAAACTGCTTTATTTCGGCTTACCGAAAGCATCACAAAGATGGTTCCTTCGATATCAAGGTTGAGTATTTAAGCAGCCCCTCGCTCGCCGATAAAGTTCTGATTCTTTGCGATCCGATGCTGGCTACCGGTCAGTCGATGTACTTGGCTTATAAAGCCATTGCTGCGAGCCACGGCAAGCCCAAACAACTACACATTGTAAGCGCCATTGCTTCGCGCGAAGGACTCGAGTACACACGAAGCCATTTTCCCGACACAACCAGAATCTGGCTCGGTGCGGTTGATGATGAGCTCACAGCAAAATCGTACATTGTTCCCGGATTGGGCGATGCCGGTGATCTTGCCTTTGGAGAGAAACTCTAATTGTAGGATGTTTCTAAAACTCGTTCCGGTTTTCTTGCTGTGCATGGTGAAATTTGTGGTGGGTGTTCCGGCGCTTTATGCTGCAACAAAATGGGAATTTTTACCCATGTTTTTATTCTCAACACTTGCCGGAAGCTGCGGTGTTATTGCCTTTCTGTTTTTTGAACGCGGTCTGATGAATTTCTGGACGGCGGTAAAACACAAATTACCCTTCAAATCAAAGCCGGAAGCACCCAAACGACGCTTCACAAAGCGCAGCCGTATGTTGGTAAAAATAATCAATTCATATGGTTTACCTGGAATTGCGCTTATCACCCCAACCATCATATCCATCCCGGTAGGAACTATTTTGGCCGGCCGACTTTTTCACAACCACAAACGCGTATTTCTTTTTCTTACAATCTCGGTGGCGATGTGGTCGGCCATACTAAGTAGTCTGCTCGTTTTTTAGCTATGCTGCACACTAAACCACACCATATTTTTTTCGACCTCGACCGTACCTTATGGGATTACGATCAAAACCTCGAAGATTCGCTCAACGAATTGTTCGATGAACACATCGGCGCACGCGTTCAGTCGGGTTCTGATGCCTTCAGGAGAGCATTTCATTTCG
Organism: Bacteroidota bacterium; assembly: GCA_947497195.1. GTDB lineage: Bacteria > Bacteroidota > Bacteroidia > M30B66 > M30B66 > CAMCXT01. The sequence continues at coordinate 2,602 of CANMGM010000023.1, read as the reverse complement.
AAAACACACGACTTTGGAAAGACTTTACAGCAAATAAGATTGATAAATCATTTTTGCGCGAGCACCGCTTTCACTTCACGATGCAGCGTTTGGGAATCGACGATAAATCGCTGGCCTTGATGGTTGAAGAGGCCTACATGGAAAAAACGCCGGCGAAGAAAAAATTGCTTCCGGGTGTACACGAGGCATTGGGATATTTACGAACAAAATACCAGCTGCATATTATAACGAACGGATTCGAGGATGCACAGCAATTCAAACTTCGCAATTCGGGTATTCATCATTATTTCACAGAAATAATCACAAGCGATTCGGCAGGTGCAACAAAACCCAATCTGGAGATTTACAAGCATTCGGAACAAAAAACCGGAGCCCTAGCTGAACAATGCCTTATGGTTGGCGACGATTGGCTGAATGATGTGCATGGTGCGCTCGAAGCTGGCTGGCAGGCGCTGCACTACGATCCGAAAGCAAGGGAACCCAAGGAGATTACAATTTCGGATTTGAATGTGTTAATCAAGCTGCTGTAAACAAAAAAGCCGGAAGAATATTCCTCCGGCTTTTCAATCTGGTTGTATTAACTTATTTCTTTTCGCCTTCTTGACAGCTTTTGGCAGCTGCACCTTTGTTGCAACAAGACTTAGGAGCTGTTGAAGCCCCGGCGTTTCCGCTTTCGTGGCTTGCCTTACCTTGCTCATGCGAACCACATGCAGGTTTAGCGGCTTCGCCACTGCATGATTTTGCAGAAGATGAAGAGCAGCAGCCTTTTTTCTCTTCTTTCTTCTTCTTGTCTTTGTCCTTGTCTTTATCTTTATCCTTGTCAATGCTGATGCTTGTTGAATTCGAAACAGCAGCTTGAACATTCAGTGCGCCAAATGTGAATGCAGAAATGCAGATGATTGAAAGTAGTTTTTTCATGATTTGAATTTTATGTTGTAAATCTAAACAATTTTTAGAAACGCGCAATCGCTGTAATACCACCTTTTACAATTTCTCCCATTTTAACGGCAATTTTTGCATCAAGGGGCAATACAATATCGACCCGCGAACCGAATTTAATGAATCCAAATTCTCCGCCCTGTTTTGCGGCATGTTCGGGCTTGGCATACGTAACAATGCGGCGCGCAACATATCCCGCAATCTGACGCAACAATACGGTATGACCATTCCCTTCAACTACAACCGTGCTGCGTTCGTTTTGGGTCGATGATTTCGGGTGACTTGCCACGAGATACAAGCCTTTGTGGTATTTAACATACACTACTTTCCCGCTAATTGCATAGCGATTTACGTGAACATTCAAGGGTGTCATAAACACCGAAACCAGCATGCGTTTATCCTTGTAATATTCGTCTTCGAAAATTTCTTCGATGGCCACAATTTTGCCGTCGGCCGGGCAAAGCACATGCTCCTCGTTAAGGTTTTGTACGCGTTGCGGATTGCGAAAAAACTGCACCACAAACAGATATAATAGCGATGAAACCAACGTTACCGATCCGGTAAGTAGTGCATTGCTGCTGCTGAGGTGAAGAATAAGATTAAGCGGAAACAAGACCAGGAACATAATTCCCAGCATGCGGTAACCTTCGCGGTGTGTTTTCATGGGCGCAAAAATAACAGAAAAGCCATCCCTTGCATTATGCTTCGGAATGGCTTTTTTAATTGGATTAAACCTGTATTTACAGGTGCATGTAATTCTTTTTCGCAAGGAGTTGTTCCTGCGTTTCGCGGAAATCCGGATCATCTACACAGCAATCAACCGGACAAACTGCAGCACACTGTGGCTCGTCGTGAAACCCTACGCATTCTGTACATTTATCGGAAACGATGTAATATACATCCATTGCTTTTGGGTTGTTTGCCGAATCGGCCTGAAAAGTTCCGCTGGCCGCATGTACTTCTCCTTTTAACGAGGTTCCATCGGCAAAGCGCCATTCGGTTCCGCCTTCATAAATCGCGTTGTTTGGACATTCCGGCTCGCATGCACCACAATTGATGCATTCATCGGTAATCATTATCGCCATATCAATTCTTTTAAAGTAATTTAGCGCTGCAAAACTAAAACATATTTGCGCACGCTTTGACATCTCAACAACGAATCGATGCTTTTGTTTTGCTCGGCCGCGAAATTGCCGCCGTTGTAAACGGAAATTCCGAAGGCTGGAACATACGTCAGCATCAGCTTGCAGCGCTTACGCTTCAGTTGCATCGCAACAATTCTTGGTTTACGCCCGAAAATGTGATGCGCGCGCTTGATGGCATTTCGCGCCTGCTCGATGAAAAACAACTTCACGAAACGGAGACGCGTTATGCGCTCCACCCTTCGAGACTGAAGCGAATTGGTGTAGTTATGGCGGGCAATATTCCAGCCGTTGGCTTTCACGATTTTCTGATGGTTTTGCTGTGCGGACATTCGATAACGGCAAAAATTTCGTCCGACGACCGCCTGCTCATTCCGGCTCTTGCAGCAATGCTTGTTGCCATTGAACCCCAATTTGCCGAACGTATTCATTTCAGCGAAGGAAAGCTTGAGGCCTTCGATGCCATTATTGCCACCGGCAGCAACAACTCGGCACGCTATTTTGAATATTACTTTAAAGAT